>DASZOA010000189.1:0-9819 GCA_035551055.1 Solirubrobacteraceae bacterium | reverse complement strand
CGCGAGGGCGCGAGACCGCAGATCTCGGTGTACGACGAGAAGCCGATGCCGCGCAGCACGCCGCGCTCGCGCAGCGACGCCTGCTCGGCGCGGAACGCGTCGAGGTCGACGATCTCCAGTGCCCGGTCCAGCGCCGCCTCGTAGTTGCCCGAGTCGTAGGTGATGCCGTACGGCGTCTCGTAGGGAAAGTCCTCGGGCGCGATGAAGTTCCTGCGCCGAAGCTCGATCGGATCCATCCCGAGCTCGTCGGCGAGCTGGCGGATCGTCACCTCGAGCATGTGCGTCATCTCCGGACGCCCGGCGCCGCGGATCGCGTCGGTGAAGTACTTGTTCGTCAGCACCCCGGTGATGTCGGTCCTGACGGCCGGGATCTTGTAGCAGCCGGTCATCACGAACGCCCCGAGCTCGGGGATCATCGGGGTCAGCAGCCCGAAGTAGGCGCCGAGGTCCTGGATGATCTTCGCGTGGAAGGCGGTGATCTTGCCGTCGCGGGTCGCGCCCATGCGGACGTAGTCGACCTGGTCGCGGCCGTGATGCGAGACGGCCATGTTCTCCGAGCGCGTCTCGATCCACTTCACCGGCCGGCCGAGCTTCTTCGAGGCCCACGCGCACAGCGTCTCCTCGGCGGTGATCTGGAGCTTGCTGCCGAAGCCGCCGCCGACGTCGGGCGCGACGACGCGCACCTTGTCCTCGCTGATGCCCATCTGAACGGCGAAGAACAGCCGCACGAGGTGTGGCACCTGCGTCGACGACCAGACCGTCAGCTCGCCACCGCGGTACTCGGCGATGCAACCGCGCGGCTCGATCGCCCCGCCCGCCGTGCGGTGGTTGACGATCCGCCGCTCGACGACGACGTCGGCGTCGGCGAGCGCCTGCTCGACGTCACCGCCGCCCATCGTCCACTCGTGCGCCTTGTTCGTCCCCAGCGACTCGTGGACGAGCGTCTCGTCCTTGAGCGCCTCCTCGACGTCGACGACGACCGGCAGCGGCTCGTACTCGACCTGGACATGCTGGGCGGCGTCCACGACCGCGTAGCGATCGTCGCCGATGACCATCGCGACGGCGTCGCCGACGTGGTGCACGAAGCCGCGCGCGAGCGGCCAGCGCTCCGGCGTCTTGACCTCGACGCCGGGCGGCGCCCACGCCATCGGCAGGGGCGCGAGCAGGTCGCTCATGTCCTCGCCGGTGAACGCGCCGCGGATCCCGGGGCGGCCGAGCGCCGAGGAGACGGCGACCGAAACGATCCGCGCGTGGGCTTCGGGCGAGCGCACGATCGCCATGTGCAGCATGCCCGGCAGGACGATGTCGTCGACGTAGCTGGCGCGCCCGGTGATGAGGCGCGGGTCCTCCTTGCGGCGCAGCGACTGGCCGACGTGCTTGCGGGGCGGAACCTGGACGCTCATGCCGCGACTCCGCGCGAGGCCTCGGCGGCGGCCTGCACCGCCTTGACGATGTTCTGGTAGCCGGTGCAGCGGCAGAGGTTGCCCTCGAGCCCCTTGCGGACCTCCTCCTCGCCGATCGGGCCGTCGCCGTGGCGCGCGAGCAGGTCGGCCGCCGCCATGATCATGCCGGGGGTGCAGAAGCCGCACTGCAGCGCGTGGTTGGCCCAGAAGGCCTCCTGCAGCGGGTGCAGCCCGCCGTCGTCGCCGGTCAGGCCCTCGATCGTGGTGATCTGCGCGCCGTCGCACTGGGCGGCGAGCACGGTGCAGCTCTTGACCGCCTCGCCGTCGAGCAGGCACGTGCAGGCCCCGCAGTTGGACGTGTCGCAGCCGACGTTCGTGCCCGTCAGCCCCAGCTCGTCGCGCAGGTAGTGCACGAGCAAACGGCGGGCCGGGACCTCCGAGCTGTGCGACTCGCCGTTGACGGTCACCTGCAGGGGCACCGTCCGTCCCATCTCATCCTCCTTACCCTCGACCACGCGCCTGGCGCGCCGCAACCGCAACTCCGCCACCGGATCGCGGTGCGCCACCCGGCTGGATACCCCCCGAACCCTCAGCCAAGCGCCGACTTGAAAACCGGCGCGTCGGCGATCGCGATGCCCGCGACGAACGACCGCGGGCGCGGGGGGCGCGGGTCGCTCGGTCACGGCGCTACGAGCCGGCGGCGGCGTCGAGTGCCTGGTTGACGAGCGCGTCGGCACCGGCGTTCTGGGCCCGCGGGACCGAGCGCAGCGACCAGCGCTCGAAGCTGCGCAGCGCCTCCAGCGCCTGCGCGTGCAGCGGCCTCATGTCCGCGTGCTTGACCTTGTAGACGCCGTTGACCTGCTTGGCGACCAGCTCGGAGTCGTTGACGACCTCGACCTCGCGGGCGCCGAGCTCGCGCGCGGTGCGAAGCCCGAGCAGCAGCCCGCGATACTCGGCGACGTTGTTCGTCGCCACGCCGATCGGCTCGGCGGCCTCGGCGAGGACGTCGCCGTCGGGCGTCGAGACGACCGCGCCCGCGGCGGCCGGCCCGGGATTGCCGCGCGCGCCGCCGTCGACGTGGACGACGACCTTCACGGCCTCGCGGTCACTCCGGCTCGATGCGCGGGAACTCGCCCGCCACGCGCGGGCGGCGGCGATCGCGGATCGTGCGCTGCTCGACGGCGGCCGGATCGTCGCCCGGCCCGCGGCGCTCGGACTTGCGGCGGTCGACGATCACCGTGACGTTCTCGTCGTCGGCGTAGTAGGCGGTGAGCTTGTCGAACAGCTCGGCCTCCAGGGCCTCCGGGACGACGCAGTAGATCATCCGCTCACCCTAGACAAGCCGGACGTCATCCGCGAAGGACAAGGTGTCCGCGCTCGTCGGCGACGGCGTTGGCCACCTGTTCGAGCTCGCTCAGCTCCGACAGCTCGGCTCCCTGGCCGCAGACGCGGACGCCCGCCGCCTCGTCGGCGAGGTCGACCTCGTAGCGATACCAGCACAGCTCCCAGGCTACGGCGATCGTGACGATCGCGCCCTCGACCTCGGACGGCAGCACGCTGACGCTCGGAGCGCCGAGCGAGCGGGTCACGCCGGCGATCCGGCGCGGGTGCGCGCTGGCGTTGAAGACGTCCAGCGCGCGAGCCATCTTCAGATCGGCGTTCGTCGGCACCGCGCGCACGTGACGCGGCTCGCGCGACGGCCGGCCGGCTTCGTGCGCGTCCGCCGGGTGGGCGGCGGCGACTGCGGGCCCGGCACCGTCGCCGGCCGCCGGCGGCTCGAGCTCCTCGACGCGTTCGCCCGCCCCGTCACGGCTGCGCGGCTCGATCCGGTCGACGTTGGAGGAGATGCGGCGGTAGGGCAGCTCGACCGGCGGCGGCGGCTCGCGCCGGTGGGCCTTCAGCCGGCCGAGCAGCGAGCGCCCGCCGCGGGGCCCGTTGCGCCCGCGCACGCCGAGCGTGTTGTTGGCGCCCTCGCGGATCCAGCCTTCGTTGGCGGCGCGCGCGGTGCACAGCTCGCAGACCATCCGCCGCGAGCCGTTGGCGATGAACGCGTCGGCGTGCTCGCCGCGCAGCAGCGTGCGGCCGCACACGTCGCACGCGATGACCGCTCGGCTGGTCGTGATCGACTTGCGCTCCATCCGTGACGCGCAGCGTACCGGCCGGACGAAGGTGGGCGCATGCAGGTTCAACGGCCGTTCGAGGGGCCGACGTGCCGGCCCAGCCACGCCACGAGCGGTCGCGTCGCGTCGAGCTGGGCGCGCACCTGCTCGCGGCAGCGCTCGTCGTGCAGCCACGGCTCGATCGGGTGGCGGCAGAAGACGGTCAGGTTCTTCAGGCGCAGGCGCTCGACGCGCGAATGATCGTGGGGATAGCCGCGCGGCGCGCGCTTGAGCTCGGGCTCGACGAGCACCATCCCGGCCTCGGCGGCCGTCGCGACGGCGCGCTCGAACGCCTCGGCGCGGCGCCCGTCGTCGATCGCGCTGCGAAAGCGCTCGAGCTGGTCGGGCGCCGGACGATGCAGACCGGCGCCGAGCAGCAGCCCGTCGAGCGAGAGCTCGACGTAGTAGCCACCGGCCCCGCCGTAGCCGATCGCGATCCCGAGCTGCTCCTTGATCGGCGGGCGATGGTGGAAGCGCGTGTCGTTGTAGGGCCGGAAGAACCTCGGCTCGCCGAGGTGCGCAACGCTCTCGGCCAGCGCGCGGCCCGGCGCGACGAGATCCTCGTCGTAGCGCGCCCGGTTGGCCTTGAACCAGTCGCGGTCGTTGTTGTCCTCGAGGTCGCGCAGGAACTCGAGCGCTGCGGGGGGCCACATGGACGCTACTCCCCGAAGAAGTGCATTGCCGTCATCGTATCCGCCCTCCTTCGCGTCGCTCACGCCCGATATAGGGGGCGGCGACGCGAAGCTCGCCCCCTGCTGCGAGCGCTACGCGCTGACCGCCTCCTCGGCCGCGGCCTGCTCGACGATCTTCTGCTGCAGGTGCGCGGGCACCTCCTCGTAGCGCTCAAACTCCATCGTGTAGTCGCCCTGGCCGCCGGTCAGCGAGCGCAGGTCGGGCGCGTAGGTGAGCATCTCCGACATCGGCACCTCGGCCTTGACCTCGGTCAGACCACCGCCGACGGAGTCCATCCCCTGCGGCCGACCGCGGCGCGAGTTCAGATCGCCGATGACGTCGCCGACGGACTCCTCGGGGATCGACAGCGTGACGAGCATGATCGGCTCCAGCAGCGCGGGCGAGGCGTTGGCCATCGCCTCCTTCATGGCGATCGAGCCCGCGAGCTTGAACGCCATCTCCGACGAGTCGACGGTGTGGTAACTGCCGTCGAAGAGCCTCACCGCGACGTCCTTGACCGGGTAGCCGGCGATCGGGCCCGACTGCATCGCGTCGAGCACGCCCTTCTCGACGGCGGGGATGAAGCCGGTCGGGATGACGCCGCCCTTGATCGCGTTGATGAACTCGAAGCCGGCGCCGGGCTCGCGCGGCTCGATCGAGATGTGGCAGTCGCCGAACTGCCCCCGGCCGCCGGACTGCTTCTTGTGGCGCCCGTGCGCCTTGGCCGGCTTGCGGAGCGTCTCCTGGTAGGGCACCCGGGGCGGCTTCAGCGCGACCTCGGCGCCGAAGCGCTCCTTCAGGCGGTCGACGATGACCTCGACGTGCATCTGCGACAGCCCGGCGATGATCTGGTCGCCGGTCTGCGGGTCGCGGTGCAGGTCGATCGTCGGGTCCTCCTCCTGCAGCCGGCGCAGCGACGTGAAGACCTTGTCCTCGTCGCCATGGGCCTCCATCGCGAACGCCATGACCGGCGCCGGCAGCTGGATCTGCGGCATCGAGATCGGCTCGTCGCGCTCGGCGAGCCAGTCGCCCGCGCGCGTCTCCTTGAGCTTGGCGACCGCGCCGACGTCGCCGGGCCCGAACGCGTCGGCGTGGCCGGACTCCTTGCCGCTGAACACGAGCAGCTGGCCGATGCGCTCCTTGTTGTGCGTACGGGTGTTCATGAGCTGCGTGTCGTGGCGCATGACGCCCTGGTAGACGCGGAAGAGGTTGATGCGCCCCGCGAACGGGTCGGCGCGGGTCTTGAAGACGTAGGCGTACAGCGGCTCGTCCTCGTCGGGCTCCAGCGTGATCTCGGGCAGCTCGAGCGCGCCGTGCTTGACCGGCGACGGGAGGTCCTCGACGATCGCGTCGAGCAGACGGTTCGTGCCGAGGTTGCGCGTCGCCACGCCGCAGGCGACCGGGAAGAGCGAGCCGTGGTTCGTGCCGTCCTTGAGCGTCGCGACGATCTCGTCGTGGGCGATCTCGTCGCCCTCGAGGTAGCGCTCCATCAGCGCGTCGGACACCTCGCAGATCTCGTCCATCATCTTCTCGCGGTACTCCTCGGCGAGCTCCTGCAGGTCGCTCGGGATCGCGATCTCCGTGCAGTTGTCGCGGCCGGCCCCCTCGTAGCGATACGCCTTCATGTCGACGAGGTCGACGACGCCGGAGGTGTCGTGCTCGGCGCCGATCGGGATCTCCGTCGCGACGACGTGGCCGCCGAAGGCCTCCTTGAGGGACTCGAGCGTGCGGAAGAAGTCGGCGCGCTCGCGGTCGAGCATGTTGACGAAGATCATCCGCGCGAGGTCGAGCTCCTCGGCGCGCGCCCACAGGCGGCGCGTCGTGACCTCGACGCCCATGACGGCGTTGACGACGAAGATCGCCGACTCGCACACGCGCATGGCGCCGAGCGCGTCGGCGACGAAGCTCGGCTCGCCGGGCGTGTCGAGAAGGTTGATCTTGCGTCCGTCCCACTCAAACGAGCTGAGCGCCAGCGAGATCGACATCTTGCGCGCCTGCTCGTCGGGTTCGGAGTCCGAGATCGTCGTGCCGTCGAGCACCGAGCCGAGCCGGTTCGTCGCCTTCGCCTCGAACAGGAGCGCCTCGTGCAGCGATGTCTTGCCGCTGCCGCGGTGTCCGATCAGGGCTACGTTGCGAATGCGGTCAGCAGGCTTGTGCATGCCGCGGCTCCTCTCCTCGGGGACGCGCGATGCTAGTACCGCAACGCGCAAACGTCGACCGCCAACGGCGCGCGCTACCGGTCGGCGATGTTCTCGTCCGACATCCGCCCGCGCAGCCGCAGCACGGCCTTCGTGTGCAGCTGCGACACGCGCGACTCGGTCACGCCGAGCACCTCGCCGATCTCGCGTAGGGTCAGGTTCTCGTAGTAGTACAGCGCGACGACGAGCTTCTCCCGCTCGGGCAGGCGGGCGATCGCGTCGGCGATGCGGTCCTTGAGGTCGGTCGCGTCGATGACCTGGGCGGGATCCGGCGACGCCGGGTCCTGCAGGGTGTCCAGCAGCGAGACCTGGTCGCCGGACGCATCGGACACCGTCCACAGCTCGTCGAGCGCGGCCACCGTCGAGTTGGAGATCTGCAGCAGCGCGTCCTGGAAGTCCGAGACGCTCATCTCCAGCTCGGCGGCCATCTCCTCGTCGGTCGGCGCGCGCTGGAGCTTGTGCTCGAGCTTCGTGTTCGCGCGCTCGATCGCGCGGGCGCGCGCGCGCACCGAGCGCGGCACCCAGTCCAGCGAGCGCAGCTCGTCGATGATCGCGCCCTTGATGCGCGTGATCGCGTAGGTCTCGAACTTGATCTCGCGGTCGAGGTCGAAGCGCTCGATCGCCGAGATCAGGCCGCCGAGGCCGTAGGAGATCAGGTCGGCCTCCTCGACGTGGGCGGGCAGCCCGGACGCCATCCGGCCCGAGACGTACTTGACCAGCGGGGCGTAGGCGACGACGAGGCGCTCGCGGGCGCGGTCGTCGCCGTCGCGCTTGTAGCGGCGCCACAGATCCTTCAGCTCGATGGATTTGACGTTGGTTTCCATCCCCTAGGCCCTGGGGTGCGCCCGCGCGTAGGCGCTCTTGAGCCGCGCCGACTCTACCCGAGTGTAGATCTGCGTCGTAGAGACCGACGCGTGGCCGAGCAGCTCCTGGATCGATCGCAGGTCGGCTCCGCCCTCCAGCAGGTGCGTCGCGAAGGAGTGGCGCAGCGCGTGCGGATGCACCCCGCCCTGCACCGCGGCATGGCGCGCCCAGACGCGCAGGCGCCGGCGGACGTCCGACGTCGACAGGCGCCGGCCGGACTTCGACACGAACAGCGCGGGCTCGTCGTGGGCGGGTGCGAGCGCCGCGCGCGAGCGCTCCAGGTAGCGCGCGAGCGCGCGCAGCGCCGGTTCGCCGGCGGGCACCAGGCGGGTCTTGGAGCCCTTGCCCTCGACGCGCAGCTCCTCGGCGTCGAAGTCCACCGAGCTCAGATCGAGCGAGACGAGCTCCTCGGCGCGCAGGCCGCTGGAGTAGGCGATCTCGAACAGCGCTCGGTCGCGCAGCTCGAGCGGCGTCGAGGCCGGGATGCGGTCCAGCAGGCGACCGACCTCGTCGGGCGAGAGCACGTGCGGCAGCCGGCCGGCGCGCCTCGGCGCCGCCAGCAGGTCGGCGGGGTTGCCGTCGATCTCGCCGTGCTCGCGCAAGGTCTCGAAGAACGTCCGCAGGGCGGCGAGCTTGCGCGCGACCGTCGCGGGCGCCGAGCGGCGCTCCGACAGCGCCGCGGCGTAGCGGCGCAGCAGGCGATGCGTGACGTCGGGCGCCTCGGCGCGCTGGCAGCTGGCCCAGCCGGCGAACTGGCGCAGGTCGGCGCCGTAGGCGCTGCGCGTCTTGTCGGCGACGCCGCGGCGGCGCAGATCCTCGTCGAAGCGCGCGAGGGCGGCGCGCCATCGCGCGCTAGCCTCGAGCTCGATGGGCGTCTTCTTCATCGACACCGCTCAGGGGACGGTCGCCACCCAGCACCAGCTCGTCGAGGCGGGGATCGCCCCGGCCGCGGGCACGCCGCCGCGCCCGTGGCTGCGCGTCCAGGGCAGCGGCGATGCGTCGACGATGTGGTACGCGGTGATGCGCAAGCGCGAGCGGGGGATCTTCATCGGCACGCTGGTCCTTCGACACTCCGCGCACCATGCCCTGCTCGTGGAGTCGGGCTGGGAGGAGGTCCCGGCGGGCGCGATCGGCGTCGAGGCGGCGGCCGGGGCCGGCCCCGGCTGACGCGGCGCGCGCCCTCCGCCGCGTCAGTGGATGTAGATCGGCGCGCCGACCGGCACTTCGTCGTAGAGCTCCTCGACGTGTTCGACGAGCATCCGGATGCAGCCCTTCGAGGCGTTGGTGCCGATCGACCCGCGCGCGTCCGTGCCGTGGACGCCGACGCCGTCGTAGACCCCCAGCCAGCGTGACCTCAGCGGGTTCTGCGGCGTGCCGCCGGGGATGACCTGTCCGGCGAGCGACCCCGCCCAGTCGGAGTTCGGCACCGTCCACGCCGGGTTGACCGCCTTGTTCTGGATCTTGTACAGGCCGGCCGGCGTCTCGCGCCCGGCCTCGCCGACGGCGATCGGGTAGGCCCTGACCTTCTTGAGCCTCTTGAAGAGGCTGATCTGGAAGCCGCCGCGGTTGACGACCAGGACGACGGGATGGCGCGCGACGAGCTGCTCGTCGGTCACCTTCGGCTGGACGGTCTGCAGCGGGACCGTGACGGTGCGCGTGCCGACCGGCGAGACGAGCGCCCGCTCGACCTTGCTGCGCAGCCGCAGCGCGTCGATCGTGCGGCCGGTCTTCGCCCGGCGCACCGAGATCGACGCGGGATGGAAGTCGACCTTCGCGTCGACCGCCTCGCGGCTGACCGCGACGCGCGCGCGGTCGACGAGGCGCTGCACGGCGCGGCGCGAGTAGCGGATGTTCGGAGCGACGCGGGCGCCGAGCTCGCCGCCGCTCAGCGAGCGCCAGCTGCGCGCCAGGAGGCCGTCGGCGCGGCTGCGCCGGACCGCCTCGTCGACCATCGCGTCGAGATCGGCCTCGATGCGCGCCTCGCGCGCGGTCAGCGGGAACGTCCGCCCGGCGACGCTGATCACCAGCGGCGCGTTGAGCGGCTCGAGCAGCCGCTGCTGCACGCGCGCCCGCGCCTCGCCGCGCGACAGGCCGCTGACGTCGACCGGCCCGATCGTGACGCCCCCGGCGATCACGTCGGCGCGGCCGGCATCCCAGGCGAACAGCCCGGCGCCGCCGACGAGCACGACGGCGACGAGCGCGGCGAGCGGGGTGAGCTTGGGAGGCATTGGTCGTTCGCCGCGACGGATCGGCGCGAGCACTGTACGTGACGCAGCTTGCGAATGCGCGGATTGCAGCGGTTCTTGCCGTTCAGCGGTTCAGCTGGCGAACGCTGCTGCGGTCACGCAGGAGCGGATCGAGCCTGGCCGCGAGGTCGCGCCAGTCCGTCGCGCGGATGACGTCCTCCTCCTCGCACAGGTCCCGGTTCCACGGGTGGGCGATCGTCGCCACGAGGATGCCGTGCTCGATCGCGCGCGCGAGGTTCAGCGGGCTGTCGTCGATCAGCAGCTCGATGCCCAGCTC
>DASZOA010000188.1:0-5943 GCA_035551055.1 Solirubrobacteraceae bacterium | reverse complement strand
ACGCGATGCGAGGACCCCCGATCGAGGCCCAGACAACGCCATGAGCAGCGATCGCGCCCCCCGGCGCCTCGCCGCGGTCGTCGCGCTGGGCGCCGGCCTGCTCGCGGCGTCCGCCTCGTCGCCTGCGGCGGCGCCGGCTGCGGCGTCGTCGTGGTCGTGGTGGTCGCCGTCGGGTCGGGGGCAGGCGCGGTCTCCGGCGCCGCCGCGGGCGACGAGGCGGGCGCCGCGAGCAGGCCGGCGCCCAGCGCGACGAGCGCGGCGAGGCGCCGGGGGGCTCGTTCGCTGGTCAGCGCGACGGCCGCGGCGAGGCGCCGGGGGGCGCGATCGCTGCTCATGGCGTTGTCTGGGCCTCGATCGGGGGTCCTCGCATCGCGTCGCGGCCGAGGACCGCCCCCAGCCGGTCGGGCACGCTACCGCACTTGGCGGCGCGATCGAGCGCCGAACGGCTTCGTGCAGCCGAAGCCCGGGGCGGACCGCCGTCGCCGGGGGGACGCGGTCGCGCTCTACCCTTCCCGGAATGCACCCGGTCGAGCACCGCGGACTGCGCGAGCTCTACGCGATGGCGCGCCGGCTGCGCGAGCACTGGCGCACGCTCGCCGGGCGACTCGACGCGAGCGCACCCGAGCAGGCGCAGCTGCTGCGCGACGGCTCGCAGGTCGCGCGCCGGCTGATCGGCGAGCTCACCGCGGTCGGCGCCGCGCGCGGGATCTACGGTCGTCCGACGGCACAGGGCCTCGGCGCCCGCCTGGCGGGCGTCCAGAACGCGATGATCGACCCGTCGCTGGAGGTCAACCAGGCGCTGCGGATCGCGCTGCTCGACGTCGTGCACGTCGTCACGCTGCTGGACTTCCTCGCCCGCGCCGCCGCCCAGGACGCCGATCCCGAGCTGGAGGCCTTCCTCGGCGGCTGGGCGGGCGAGCTGCGCGCGCACGAGGCGACGGTGCGGGCGGCCGCCGTAGCGCTGGGCGACGACCCCGACGGCGCGGCACGGCCGTGCACGCCGGGGCTCGGCGGCAGGATCGCCCACGGCGCCGCGATCGCGCTCGGCAGCTTCGGCGAGTGGATGGACCGGCGCGCCGCCCGCTGACGCACCGTCGGGACGCGCGCCACGCGGGCCGCGCGTGGGCCGGCACTACGTGGCGCGGCTGCGCTCGTTCTCGCGATCGATGTCCGCGCGCAGCGTCCGCAGCGCCTGGCGGATGATTCGCGAGACCTGCATCTGCGAGACGCCGACGATCCGCGAGATCTCCGTCTGCGTGAGGTCCTCGGCGAAGCGCAGCCGCAGCACCTCGCGGTCGCGTTCGGAGAGCACGTCGAAGGCGCCGTCGAGCAGGACGCGCATCTCGGCGCGGCCGATCTCCGGGTCGCGCGCGCCGATCGAGTCGGCGAGCGTCATGTCCTCCCCGGTCGGCTCGTCGAGCGAGCGCGTGCGGCGCGCCTCCTGGCTCTGGATCGTGATGAGCACCTCCTCGAAGGACTCGCCGACGGCGTCGGCGAGCTCCTGCACCGTCGGCGAGCGCCCGTGCCGGTGGGTCAGCTCGTCGCGCGCCTTGGCCAGCTCGATCTGCAGCTCCTGCATCCCGCGCGGGACCCGCATCGCCCAGGTCTTGTCGCGGAAGTGGCGCTTGATTTCGCCCAGCACGGTCGGCGTCGCGTAGGAGGAGAAGCGCACGTCACGCGAGAGGTCGTAGCCCTCGATCGCCTTCATGATCCCCACGCAGGCGACCTGCACGAGGTCGTCGATCGGCTCGCCGCGACCGCTGTAGCGACCGGCCAGCGCCCGCGCGAGCGGCACCATCTCCTCGGCCAGCTGGTCGCGCGCGCGGGTGTCGCCGTCCTCGTGGTAGGCGCGCAGCAGGGCGCGCTCGCGGACGGCCCGGTCGGCGTTCGTGCTACCCCCGTCACTCACCTGCGCCAAAGCCTCGCATACGTGCGCGACGCGCGGCGGCGACCGCCGCGGCGTGCGGCTCAGCCCTGCTCGAGCGGGGCCATCGTCAGCCCCGCGCCGCTGAGCTGGTCCCAGTACAGCTCGGCCGTCTCGCGGTGGCCGCTCCACACGACCGCGAGCCCGCTGCGATGGATCGCGTCGGCGATCCTGTAGCCGCGATCGACGCTGATGCCGGGGATGCAGCGTGCGAGCGTGTGCGCGACGTGATCGAAGGTGTTGTGGTCGTCGTTGCGGACGATGACGCGCCAGTGGCCGCCCAGGCCACTGCCGGGACCGTTCGTCCGCGGCTTCTCGATCGTCTTGCTCATCGCGTGTGCAGGATACGAACGCTCAGCCGGTCGCGCCAGCCTCGCGCAGCCGGCCCAGGTAGCGGTCGATGCCCAGCCACTGGTCCTCGGGCGGCATCGCCTGCGCGAACGAGGCCGCGTCGCGCTCGTCGAGCGTCGCCGCGAGCTGCTCGCGCAGCGCCGCCGCGTAGCCGTCACGGTCGGTCGTGGCCGCCAGCTGCGTGCAGCGCGAGAGCGCCTCGCGCAGGCGCTCGAGATGCTCGGCGACGTCGGCGAAGTCGCCGAAGTGGGTGATCGCCAGCATCTGCGGCTCCCACGCCTCGATCGTGTCGATCGAGGCGCGCCAGGCCTCGACGTCGAAGTCCGGCGGCGGCGTCGGCGGCAGCAGCAGCGTGCCCGGCGGCAGCCGCACGCCCGCGGTGTCGCCGGGGAAGACCCAGCCGCTGTCGCGGTGGCGGTAGGAGACGTGGTGCGAGGCGTGGCCGGGCGTGTAGGCGACCTCCCACCCCTCCAGCGACTCACCGCCGCGCAGCACGCGCAGGTTGGCCTCGGGGATCGGCACGACCTCGCCCCAGAGGCGGTCGAACTCCTCTCCGTACAGCCGCTTCGCCGACGTCACCAGCCGCGTCGGGTCGGCGAGGTGGCGGGCGCCCCGCTCGTGCACCCAGACTTCGAGCTCGGGCCGGTCGCGCACGAGCGCCCCGGCGGCGCCCGCATGGTCGAAATGGATGTGCGTCAGCAGCAGCGCGCGCAGCGGCTCGTCGCCGACCGCGTCGAGCAGCGTGCCGACGCTCAGCTCGGGCCCGGGATCGACGATGACGTCGTCCACCTGCCAGGCGCAGATGACGTGGTCACGGCCCCGGTGGCGGACGTCGATCGCGCGCATGCCGTGTGCGCCGCTGTCTATGTGCCGGCGTCCTCCTCCTCGTCGCCCGCTCCCTCGTCGCCGGCGTCGCCGCCGCTCTCGTCCAAGAGCGCCCCCACGTCGAGCGCGCCGCTGTCGCCGCCTTCGCCCTCGTCGCCGCCGCCCTGCGCCTGGGCGGCCTGGACGGCCGACTCGGGCAGCTCGTCTACACCCGTCGGGACCTCGGACTCGGCGGCCTCGCCCCGGCCGCTGTCGGGCGGCGCCCAGCCCTCGTGGGAGGCCTCGACGCCGTGGCCGGTGCTCGCGCCGGGTTCGGACGCGACGTCGCCGTGCTTCTCCTCGGCGTCCTGTGGGGTCGCCTCGCTGAGCTTGGTTGCGTCTGTGGTCTCTTCCTCTGCCATCACTGCCTCCCCTGTCGCGTTACGTCTGACGGCTACCCGTTCGGCGCGGCAGCGTACCGCCGGGCGCCGGTACGATCGGGGCGATGAGCACGCCGCCGGCGCACCGCCTGCCCGAGCCCGACCGGCCGTGGATGATGCGCACGTACGCCGGCCATTCGACGGCTCGGAAGTCCAACGCGCTGTACCGCGCGAACCTCGCCAAGGGGCAGACGGGTCTCTCGGTCGCCTTCGACCTGCCGACGCAGACCGGCTACGACTGCGACCACGAGCTCGCCCGCGGCGAGGTCGGCAAGGTCGGCGTGCCGATCGCCCACCGCGGCGCGATGGCCGAGCTGCTGGACGGCATCCCGCTGCAGACGATGAACACGTCGATGACGATCAACGCGACGGCGGCCTGGCTGCTGGCGCTGTACATCGTCGCCGCCGAGGAGCAGGGCGTCGAGGCGAAGCTCCTGCAGGGCACCACGCAGAACGACGTCATCAAGGAGTTCCTCGCGCGCGGGACGTACGCCTTCCCGCCCGGGCCGTCGATGCGGCTGACCGCCGACCTGATCGCCTACGCGGTGACCGAGGTCCCGCGCTGGAACCCGATCAACATCTGCTCCTATCACCTGCAGGAGGCGGGCGCCACGCCCGTGCAGGAGATCGCCTACGCGCTGTCCAACGCGATCGCGGTGCTCGACGCGGTCTCGCAGCGCGTCGACCAGAGCCTCATGGGCAAGGTCTTCAGCCGGATCTCGTTCTTCGTCAACGCCGGCGTGCGCTTCATCGAGGAGCACGCCAAGCTGCGCGCGATGTCACAGCTGTGGGAGGAGATCGGCCGCGAGCGCTACGGCGTGCACGATCCCAAGCACCTGCGCTTCCGCTACGGGGTGCAGGTCAACTCGCTCGGCCTGACCGAGTCCCAGCCCGAGAACAACGTCCAGCGGATCGTGCTCGAGGCGCTCGGGGTGACGCTCGGGCGCAACGCCCGCGCGCGCGCGATCCAGCTGCCCGCCTGGAACGAGGCGCTCGGCCTGCCGCGGCCGTGGGACCAGCAGTGGTCGCTGCGCATCCAGCAGGTCCTCGCCTACGAGACCGACCTGCTCGAGTACCCCGACATCTTCGAGGGGTCGACGGTCATGGAGGGGCTCGTCGCCGAGCTCGCCGACGGCGCGCGGGCGGAGATGGCGGTCGTCGAGGAGCACGGCGGCGCGGTCGAGGCGGTGCCGTACATGAAGGCGGCGCTGGTCGACTCGCACCGCGACCGGATGCGCCGCATCGAGGCCGGCGAGCTGATCGTCGTCGGCCACAACAAGTTCC
This sequence comes from Solirubrobacteraceae bacterium, assembly GCA_035551055.1. Classification (GTDB taxonomy): domain Bacteria; phylum Actinomycetota; class Thermoleophilia; order Solirubrobacterales; family Solirubrobacteraceae; genus CADCVQ01. Next base: position 1,140 of record DASZOA010000188.1, on the reverse strand, counting down.
GTGAGACCGAGCCCTCGCCGCTGGCCGAGGGCGAGGACGGCGGGATCATGACGGTGGACGCGGGCGTCGAGGCCGAGGCGAGGGCGGGGCTGCAGCGGTGGCGCGCCGAGCGCGACCAGGCCGCGGTCGACGCCGCCCTCGAGGCGCTGCGGGCGGCGGCCGCCGTCGACAGCGTGAACATCATGCACGCGACGATCGAGGCGGCGCGAGCGGGCGCGACGACCGGCGAGTGGGCGCAGGTGCTGCGCGACGCCTTCGGCGACTACCGCGCCCCGACCGGCGTCGGCGAGGCGTCGGCCGGTCCCGCGGAGGCCGATCCGCGGCTCCAGGCGCTGCGCGACGAGGTCGCGCGCGTCGGCGAGGCGCTCGGCCGCCGGATCAAGATCCTCGTCGGCAAGCCGGGGCTCGACGGGCACTCCAACGGGGCCGAGCAGATCGCGGTGCGCGCCCGCGATGCCGGCATGGAGGTCGTCTATGAGGGGATCCGCCTGACGCCGTCGCAGATCGTCAACTCCGCCCTGCAGGAGGGCGTCCACGTGATCGGCCTGTCGATCCTGTCGGGCGCGCACCGCGAGCTGATCCCGTCGCTCGTCGACGGCCTGCGCGAGGCCGGCGTCGACGCCCCGGTCGTCGTCGGCGGGATCATCCCCGAGAGCGACGTGGCGCCGCTGCGCGCGGCGGGCGTCGCGGCGGTCTACACCCCGAAGGACTTCGACCTCACGCAGATCATGCGCGACATCGTCGCGCTCGTGGCCGAGCGCAACGGCGTCGCCGCGAGCGCCTGACGCGCCGCGGCTTGGGCGCGGTGGCGCGTGGGTACCTCGGAGCCCATGGATCTCTGGAACGCCTCGAGCATCAACCCCGAGCCGCGCTCGCCGGTCGTCCTGCACTCGCAGGAAGGAGTGGCCCGCATCGTCGCCATCAACCTCCCGGCTGGTGACGAGCTGCAGGAGCATCAGGTGCACGAGCATGCCTGGCTGCACGTGCACCACGGCTCGATCGAGGTCAGCGCCGACGGCGCGACGGAGAGCGTCCCCGAAGGCTCGATCGTCCACTGGAACCCCGGCGAGCGCCATGCCGTGCGCGCCGTCGACGACGCGCTGCTCGTGCTCCTGTTGGCGCCCTGGCCGGGGCCCGGGC
>DASZOA010000187.1:0-8168 GCA_035551055.1 Solirubrobacteraceae bacterium | reverse complement strand
GCCGAGTGGCTCGTCGAGCACCGCGACCTGCTCGCCGGCGGCGGGCGCGCGCGCGACGTCGCCTGCGGCGACGGCCGCAACGCGCGCTACCTCGCGCAGCTCGGCTACGAGGTCGATGCGATCGACGTCTCGGACGTCGTGATCGACGCGCTTGCCACGGCGGCACGCGCGCGCGGGCTCGCGATCGCGCCGCGCGTCGTCGACCTCGAGCACGAGCCGCTGCCGCCCGGCCCGTACGACGTGATCGTGACGATGCACTACCTGCAGCGCGACCTGTTCGGGCCGTTGCAGGACGCGCTCGCGCCGGGCGGCCTGCTGTTCTACGAGACGCTGACGCAGGCGCACGTCGACGAGCTCGGCCGCAGCTTCAACCCCGCCTACCTGCTCGAGCCCGGCGAGCTGCTGCGAGCCTTCCCGCGCCTCGAGGTCGTTGCGCATCACGAGGGCGTCGTCGAGCGCGCCGGCGGGCGGCGCGGCGTCGGCAGCCTCGTCGCGCGGCGCCCGCTCGACGACCGCTAGTGCACCCGGCATTCAGGCCGGGTGTACTAGCCTCCCCGCGTGGCCGCGGGACCCGTCAAGGACCCGATCCAGCTGACCGTCATCGGCGGCTTTCTCGGCGCGGGCAAGACCACGCTGCTGAACCGGCTGCTGCGCGAGTCCGGCGACCGGCGGCTGGCGGTGCTCGTCAACGACTTCGGCGCCATCAACGTCGATGCCGAGCTCGTGCAGGCGCGCGCCGGCACGATGGTGAGCCTGAAGAACGGCTGCATCTGCTGCAGCGTCGGCGGCGACTTCATCGGCGAGCTCGCGCTCCTGCGCGACCGGCCCGATCCGCCCGAGCACGTCGTCGTGGAGGCCAGCGGCGTCGCCGACCCGGGCGCGATCGTCGTGCTCGGCGACATGCCGGGCTACCGCAAGGACGCCGCCGTCGTCGTCGCCGACGCCGAGACCGTCCGCGCACGCGCGGAGGACCCGTCGACCGGCCCGCAGATCGTCGGCCAGCTGCGCGCCGCCGACCTGCTCGTGCTCAACAAGACCGACCTCGTCGGTCCCGAGCAGCTCGCCGAGACCCGCGCCTGGCTGCGCGAGCTCGTCGGCCCGTCGACGGCGATCGTCGAGACCGCCTTCGGCGCGGTGCCGGCCGACGTCGTGCTCGGGGCGCGAACGCCCGGCGAGCAGGCTCAAGGCCGCCGCGACGACGGCGACCGCGGCCGCGACCACGACGGGCACGAGCACGAGCACGACGACCGCGACCACCGGCGGGCGTTCGACACCTGGAGCTGGAGCGGCGCCGCGCCGATCAGCGGCAGCGGGCTCGTCGAGGAGCTCAAGGCTCTGCCGGACGGGATCGTGCGGGCGAAGGGCCTGCTGCACCTGCACGAGGACCCGGCCAACCGCTACATCCTGCAGGTCGTCGGGCGGCGCTTCAGCATCCACGCCGATCGGCCGTGGCGCGGCGACGAGCCCGCGTCGCAGCTCGTGGTCGTCGGGCTGCCGGGATCGGTCGACCCGCACGAGCTCGACGCGACGCTGCGGCGGCTCACCGCGCCGCACGCGTAGCCGGCGAGCGGCGCCCGGCGAAGCGCGGTCTGCCAGCATCCTCGGCGCATTGCCGGCCGTCGTCAGCTGCATCCTGCTCGCCGTCGCCGTGCTGCTGACCGGCAGCGCGACGGCCGGCGCGCAGGCGGGCGAGTATCTGCCCTGCGACGCGCCGGGCGACGCGATCCTCGTCGCGGTCAGCGGCGCGGGCTGCGACGAGGTGAGCTCGCTCGCGGCCTCGGTCGTCAGCGCGCCGACCTCCGCTGCCGCCGGCCTCCTGCGAGCCGGCGGGTGGGCGCCGCTGCGAGCTGCCGCGACCGACGACCGGCGTGCGCACGACATCGTCGCCACCCGCGGGCTGGCGGCGCTGCGCATCCAGCGGCCGGGTGCGGCGCCCGACGTCGACGGCTGGGCCGCCGGCCGGGAGCTGATCCTCGCGCGCGGGCGGCTGGTCGGCGGCAAGCGGCCGCCGCGCGGTTCGGTGGTCTGCACGAGCGCGTTCCTCGTCCGGCTCGGCCGCCATCCCGGCGGGTTGAGCGCCGCGCACTGCGGGGGGCTGCGGCGCGACGGCACCACCCACCGCCGCAACGCGGCCCTGCGCCGGCCTCCGCAGGCGGGCATCGTGCTCGGCCGCGTGCAGCGCAACCTGCAGCGCAAGCGACGGCTCGACGCCCTCGTCCTGCCCGTGCCGTCGGGACCGCAGCGACCGTCGGCGGCCGTCGTGAACCGCGGCGTCTCGCGCCCGCCGTGGTTCGTCGTCGGCCGGGCCCGATCGCTACCGGGGCGCCGCGTCTGCTACACCGGCCGCACGAGCGGCGTCGACCGGTGCGGCGTGATCGTCCGGTCGTTCCCCGGCACCCGCGGCCTCGCGTGCACGACGATCACGGCGCGCGAGGGCGACAGCGGCGGCCCCGTCTACACGTATCCGAGCGCCCGCGGGACGGTCCGCGCGGTCGGGATCACGACGCTCGTCTTCGGGCTGCTGCAGAGCATGTGCTTCACGCCGATCGAGCCCGTGCTCGACGCGCTGGACGCCAGGCTGGTCACCGCCACCGCCGCTTGAGGACGGCGCCGACGACCGCGCCGTAGGCCACGTGGTCGAGCACCTGCGGCAGCTGCGCAAGCGCGCGCACGCGCGGATGGCGCCGCCCGACGATCCCCAGGTCCAGCGCGGCGATCGCCAGACCCGCGAGCGCGCCGCAGGCGACCGTGCCCCGGCGCGGCAGGACCACGGCAAGCAGCACTGCCCACCCGAGCGAGAGCGTGACGTGGACGGGGACCGCGGCCAGCGCGAGCACCAGCGGCCGGCGCTCGCGCGGCAGCAGGAGCGCGCCGGCGGCGAGCGTCGCCTCGAGCGGGCTGGAGCGCGTCGCGAGCGCGTGCAGCGTCGAGGGGGCGCCGCTGAGCAGCGCCGCGAGCGATCCCGCGGCAAGGCCGTCTGCGATCGTGGCGCCGCGCCTCACTCGACGATTGTGCGCCAGCCGTCCGCGGACCAGTAGCATCCCGGCGGGACGAGCGCGAGCGGGCGGCTCGGGCACGGACGCTTGCGCCGGTGTTGCACCGCCCGAGCCCGTCTCGCGTCCGGGCCCGTCGACGTTCGTACGAAAGGACGGCAGGATTGCGCCGCAGCGGACGGCGCGCGGTACGATTGCGCCGTCCGGCCACGCAGAGCGGGGGGCAGATTGCGGATCAAGATGGTGTCGCTGGAGGACGGGATCACCTCCTGCGGCTTTCGGAAGATGGCGGCGTTCGTCGCCCGCATCAGCGAGGACACGGAGTCCTGCTACGTCTCGACGAACCGTTACCGCAACATCCGCAACGGCTTGCGGGGCACGCTCGGGAGCGCCGGCTCGCTCGAGCCCGAGGACATCGACCTCGCGGCACGCCACCTGATCGAGGCCGACGTCGTCGGCTTCTCCTCGATGACCGGCTACGCCGACCTGACGCGCAAGCTCATCGCGCGCGTCAAGGAGCTCGACCCGTCGACGTTCGTCATCTGGGGCGGCATCCACCCGATCATCCAGCCCGAGGACGCGATCCTCGCCGACGTCGACGCGATCTGCACGGGGGAGGGTGAGTTCGCCTTCGAGGAGCTGCACGGGCTCCTGCTCGAGGGACGCGACCACACCGCCGTCAAGAACTTCTGGTTCAAGCGGCCCGACGGCAGCGTCGTCAAGAATCACTTCCTGCCGCTCATGAGCCCCGCCCAGATGGAGACGCTGCCGTTTCCGCAGTACGGCGAGGGCGAGACGATCTACGAGTCGGGCGAGGGCTTCCGCCCGATGACCGCCCGCCACTACATCGACAACGACGGCCTGAGCTACACGACGCTGTGGTCGATCGGCTGCCCGTTTCACTGCACGTACTGCGGCAACACGAAGTTCATCGCCAACGACGCCAAGTACAAGCGCATCCGCCACCCCAGCGCGCGCTACATCGTCGACGAGGTCAAGACCGCCCGTGCGCGCTTCCCGCACCTCAGCCACGTGTCGTTCCACGACGACAGCTTCATGGCGATCCCGTACCGCGAGATCGAGGAGTTCGCGGAGCTGTGGAAGGCCGAGCTCGACCTCCCGTTCGCCGTCTACGGCGTGATCCCCAACTACGTCAAGCGCGACAAGTTCGAGCTGCTGACGTGGGCCGGGATGAACCGCGTCCGGATGGGGATCCAGAGCGGCAGCCGCCGCACGCTGAACTTCTACAAGCGCCCGTCGCCGCCGGAGAAGATCCTCGCCGCGGGCGAGGTCAACGCCTCGTTCGCGCCCAAGTACCACATCCCGCCGGCCTACGACATCATCACCGACAACCCGATCGAGACGCGCGCCGACATCAAGGACACGCTGCAGCTGCTCTACGACATGGAGCGGCCGTACACGCTGTTCATCTACTCGCTGAAGGTCATCCCGAACACCGAGCTCGAGAAGGCGATGAAGGAGCGCGGCGTCGACATCGAGGAGATCTCGGCGACGTTCATGTCGATCCCGCCGCGGCTGAACAACCTGCTGCTGTACCTGCTGACGATGTGGCGCCCGCCACAGTGGCTGTGGAAGATCCTGCTCAGCCGCGTGCGGGCAAGCACCGAGGAGCAGCGGATGTATCCCCGTCTGGGCCGCCTGCTGCGCGGCATGTACCTGTCGCGCCGCGCGCTGAGCCACCTCGTCAAGCTCGACTTCTCGGCGATCCCGGGCCGCACCGGCTACATCTTCTGGCGCCTGGGGCTGATCGGCCTCTGGCGCCGGCACGTGACGCGCCGCCTGCCGCGCCCGCCGCGTCCCGATCGCGAGATCGCGCGCGAGCGGCGCGCGCAGACGAAGATCGCGGCCTAGCGGCGGCGCCGCACGGGTCAGGACCGCATCAGCGCGGTCACGCCCGGCAGCTCGCGCCCCTCGAGGAACTCGAGCGCCGCGCCTCCGCCGGTCGACAGGTGCGTGATCTCGTCCTGCAGCCCGAACCGCTGCAGCGCCGCGGCGGAGTCGCCGCCGCCGACGACGGTGACCGCGGTGGTCTCGGCGACCGCGCGCGCGATCGCGTGCGTCCCCGCCGCGAACGGCTCGATCTCGAAGGCGCCGACCGGGCCGTTCCAGAAGACCGTCCCGGCCTCGGCGATCGCCCGCGCGTAGAGCTCGCGCGTACGCGGGCCGATGTCGATCGCCTCCCACTCGTCGTCGATGTCGATCGGATACGACACGCGCAGCTCGGCGTCGGCCGCGAAGCGATCGGCGACCATGAGGTCGACGGGCAGGCGCAGCGGCCCGCTCGTATCGACGCGGGCGAGCACCTCGCGGGCCGCGGCGAGCCCGGCTTCGTCGCACAGCGAGCGGCCGATCCGGCGTCCGCCGGCGGCGAAGAACGGATAGCTCATCCCCCCGCCGAGCAGGACCGCGTCGGCGATCGCGAGGAAGCGGTTGATCACGCCGATCTTGTCGGCGGCCTTCGCGCCGCCGAGCACGGCGACGAGCGGGCGTTCAGGCTCTTCGAGCAGCCGCGCGAGCGTGTGCACCTCGCGCTCGAACAGCAGCCCGGCGACCGCGCGCTCGACGTGGTGCACGACCCCCTCGGTCGAGGCGTGAGCGCGGTGGGCGGAGCCGAACGCGTCGTTGACGTAGGCGTCGGCGAGCGCGCCCAGGCGCGCGGCGAGCCCCGGGTCGTTCTTCGTCTCGCCCGGCTCGTAGCGGATGTTCTCGAGCATCACGAGCTCGCCGTCGGGCAGCTCGTCGAGCCTGGGCGCAAGCGGCACCTCGTCGTACAGCAGCGCGGCGAGGCGGTCGGCGACGGGGCGCATCGAGAGCTGCGGGTCGCGGCCCTGCGGGCGGCCGAGGTGCGAGACGAGCAGCAGGCGCGCCCCGCGCGCGCGCAGCGCGTCGAGGGTCGGGATCGCGAGCCGGATGCGGGTGTCGTCGGCGACCGCGCCGTCGTCGAGCGGGACGTTGAAGTCCACGCGCACGAGCACGCGCCGTCCCGCGACGTCCCGCAGGTCGTCGAGCGTCCTGAGCGCTGCGCTGGGGCGGTGGATCTGATCGCGCGCCATGGGCACACTATGGTGGCACCCCACCGTACGCAGGCTGATCGTCGAGCGGACGCACGGCCGCGCCGGCGACCGCCTCGACGCACGTCGGCTGGCCCGGACGTGATTTGGCCCGCGAGCGGGTAGGCGATTGAGGACCCGACGATTGGAGAGCGAGCGATGCAAGACGAACAGGTCGAAGGGCAGGCGGAGTCCGGCGAGCAGACGGCCGACGAGGCCCCGGCCGAGACCGAGGGTGCGGCGGCCGACAGCGGCGACAGCGAGATGGCGTCCGCGGTCGACGAGCAGGCCGCGCAGTCGAGCGGCACGTCGGCGGAGTCGGAGCCCGAGGTGCCCGACGACGCGCGCGAGACGATCGAGCGCGCACAGCAACACATCGACAACCTGAACATGGACCAGGAGCGCGAGGCGTCCAAGCGCGCCACGTAGCAGCATGCTAGGCGCGGGCCGGGGAGAGCGTCCCGGCCCGCTACATTCCGTTGCATGAGCAACGTTGTTCTGGTCGACGGTCCCGCGGGCGAGCCCGCGGCCGGTGCCAGTGAGCGCCCGTCCGACGGCGAGGCGCTCGACGCGTACTCCAGCGTCATCACGGCCGTCGCGCGCGACCTCGCGCCCTCGGTCGCGAACCTGCGCGTTTATAGACGCGTGCGCGGGGGACGCCGGATCGCCGGCGGCGGCTCGGCATTCGTGCTCGCGCCCGACGGCTACCTCGTCACGTCCGCCCACGTCGTCGGGAGCTCGGCATCGGAGGGCGTCGCGTCGTTCGTCGACGGACGCGAGATGCGCTTCGAGGTGGTGGGCGCCGATGCGCTCTCGGACCTCGCCGTGCTGCGCGTCGAGGGCCGCGACCTCGTTCCGGCCGTGCTCGGCGACGCCGCCGCGCTGCGCGTCGGCCAGCTCGTCGTCGCGATCGGCAACCCGTACGGCTTCTCGGGCTCGGTCACCGCGGGCGTCGTCTCGGCCCTCGGGCGCTCGCTGCCCGTGCGCTCGGGCAGCGCCCAGCGCGTCGTCGACAACGTCATCCAGACCGATGCGGCGCTGAATCCCGGCAACTCGGGCGGCGCGCTCGTCGACGGGCGCGGCCGCGTCGTCGGCGTGAACACCGCCGTCGCCGGCGTCGGCCTCGGGCTCGCGGTCCCGATCGACGCGACGACGCGTTGGATCATCGCGGCGCTGATGGCCGACGGACGCGTGCGCCGCGCGTATCTCGGGATCGCCGGCGGCGCACGCCCGCTGCCGCCGCGGCTGGTCGCGCGGCTGGGACGCGACCGCGCGATCGAGGTCGTCGAGATCGTGGCGGGCTCGCCCGCCGCGGCGGCGGGCCTGCAGCCGGAGGATCTGCTCGTCGAGGCCGCGGGCGTGCAGCTGCGCGGCGTCGACGACCTGCACCGCCTGATGACCGAGGAGATGATCGGCCGGGCGATCGAGCTGACCGTCGTTCGCGGCGGCGAGGAGCGGCGGATGTCGATCACTCCGCGCGAGCTCGGCGACGGCTGAGGGGGCCGGGGTTGACGGCCGGCGCACCATCTTTGAGGATGGCCGCGGGATGACCGAGCTGCTCGTCGCGACGAAGAAGGGGCTCTTCGTCTTCGAGGGCGAGCCGGGCGGGCGGTTCACCCAGCTCGAGCGCGTCTTCGCCGGAGAGCCAGTTGACTACGCGATCCGCGACCCGCGCAGCGGCCGGCTGCTCGCCTCCGTCACGAACCCCTTCTACGGGCCGAAGATCTGGTACGCCGACGACCCGGCGGGCGAGTGGGAGCAGGCGCGGGGCGTCGCGCTGCCGCAGGACGCCGGCGTCGCGCTCGCGCGCGTCTGGACGATCGTGCCGGGCGAGGCCGACGGGCTGCTCTACGCCGGCGGCGATCCCGGCGTGCTGTTGGAGAGCCGCGACGGCGGCGGCTCGGGGGAGCTCAACCGGGGGCTCTGGGAGCATCCGACGCGGCCGAGCTGGATGCCCGGCGGTGGGGGGCTGTCGGTGCACTCGATCGTGCCGTGGCCGGGCGACCCGGACCGGCTCGCGCTCGGGATCTCGGCCGCCGGCGTGTGGCTGACCGAGGACGGCGGCGATACCTGGGAGCGCGGCAACGAGGGGATCGTCGCGCCC
>DASZOA010000186.1:0-1665 GCA_035551055.1 Solirubrobacteraceae bacterium | reverse complement strand
CGTCGCCGCGCCTGGCGCGGTCGCGCCGCGGGATGCCCTGCAGCCCGCCCTGCAGGCGCATGTGCTCGCGGCCGGTCAGCATCGGGTCCAGCGCCACCTCCTGCAGCGCGACGCCGATCGCGGCGCGAACCTTGGCGCCCTCCGTGGCCACGTCGTGGCCGGCCACGGTCGCGCGGCCGCCGGACGGCGGCAGCAGCGTCGTGAGGACCTTCACCGTCGTGGACTTCCCCGCCCCGTTGGGACCCAGGAAGCCATAGATCTCGCCTGACGCGACCCACAGGTCGATGCCGTCGACCGCGCGCACGCCGCCCTTGAACTCGCGGACGAGGTCCTGCACGTCGATCGCGCGCTCTTCGCTCATCGCCGGCAGCATACCGAAATGCTTGAGCTTGGCAACTTTCGCCTCGGTCCACTATGCTTGGGGAGATGGAAACGACCGTCATGCGGCAAGGCGCAGTCGAGGAGGCGTGGGCGCTCATGGGCCGGCTCTTCGGGCAGCTGCGCCCGCGCATGGTGCGCGTCGCGGGCGAGTTCGGCCTGACGCCGCCGCAGCTCTTCGCGCTGAAGGCGCTGGACCCCGACGACCCCGTCCCGATGAGCGCACTCGCGGCCGCGCTGCGGTGCGACAACTCGAACGTGACCGGGCTCGTCGACGGCCTCGAGGCGCAGGGGCTCGTCGTGCGCCGGCCCGCCGAGCACGACCGCCGGGTGCGGATGGTCGTCGTCACCGAGCGCGGCGAGCGGGTGCGAGCGCGCCTGGCCGAGGTCATGCAGGAGGTCCCGCCCGAGCTGGCCTCGCTGAGCGCCGCCGACCAGCGCGCGCTGCGCGACGTGCTGCGCCGCGCGCTGGGCTGACCGCTCGCCGGGCTTCAGCCTGGTCGCCGTCGACCGGCGCTCGAGCGGCGATCACGCCGCGATCTTCGCGATCGCGCCGATCATCTCGGTCGGGTCGCTCAGCTCGCTCGCGCCGTGCGTGGCGAGCTCGAGGTCGGCGAGCACCTCGAGCGCGCCGGCGAGCCGGCCGGCGTCGGAGCGGCGCGCCTCGGCGATCCGCCGGTCCAGCGCCCACGGGCTGCCCTTCATCGCGGCCTTGACCTGGGCCGGGTTCTCGCCCGCCTCCAGGCGCTGGGCGATTGCGAGCACGTCGCGCACGCGGCGGGCGAGCAGGCCGACGAGCCGCGAGACCGGCTCGCCCTGGGCGGCGAGCTCGAGGTAGGCGCGCGTGGCCGCGGCCCCGTCGCCGGCGACGAGCGCGTCGACGAGCCCCCAAACCTGACGCTCGGCCGAGTGCGCCGCGGCCGCCTCGACCTGCTCGACGCCGATGCGCGCCCCGTCGCCGTGCTCGATCGCGAGCTTCTCGAGCTCGCGCAGCAGCCGCTGCTGGCGCTCGCCGACGTGGGCGACGAGCGCCTGCGCGGCATCGCGGTCGAGCGTGACGCCGAGCCTGGCGGCCTCGCCCTGCAGCCACCGCGGCAGCTCTCGCGGCTTCATCGCGCGCTCGACGGCGACGCTGCCGCCGGCCTTCTCGACCGCCCGGGCGAGCTGCGCGCTGACCTTCGAGCGGCCGTCCTCGCGCGCGAAGAACGCGATCGTCGTCTCCTCGCCGATGCCCGCCAGCGCCGGCAGCAGGTGCGTCTGGACGTCGGCGTCCTTCCAGCGCTCGGC
>DASZOA010000185.1:0-8850 GCA_035551055.1 Solirubrobacteraceae bacterium | reverse complement strand
CTTCGACGAGCTCGCGCAGGCGACCGGCGACGACCGGGAGCGCGTGCGCAGGGTGATCGTCGCGGTGCTCGACGAGCTCGGCGTCGAGCACCCGCTCGCGCGCGAGTCGCGCCGCCGGCTCGCCGCCGCGCTCTACTGACGGAAGCAGCCGGCCCGCGCTGCCAGCAGCCGGCCCGCCGGTACGCGCTGCCAACGCCCGCACCCGGCACGAGCTACAGCCGCACCCAGCGTGCCGCGCAGCAGGCGGTCGGCAAGGGTGCTAGCGACTGCTAGCGCCCTCGCTAGCGCTCGCTAGCACGCCCGCCAGTTGACCTGCGCTCGTCACGAGCGTGATCGTCACCCCGCCGGCCTCCGAGAACCGGCGCGGCCGACAGACGTGCTCGCTAGCGCCGCGTCGCCGCGGCGGCGTGCTCGCGCACGAGCCGCGCGCTGCGCTCGGGCTGCTCCCAGAAGAACATGTGGCCCGAGCCCTCCAGCAGCTCGAGCCGCGCCCCCGGCACGAGGCGGGCGATCAGCTCGGCGTTGCTCGGATCCATGAGCCGGTCGTCGGTGCCGTGGATGACGAGCGTCGGCGCCTCGATCTCGCCCAGCCGCTCGCTCGTGTCGTGGTCCACGATCGCGCTGAGCTGCGCCATGAGGACCGGCAGCGGCGCCGGGTGCTGGGCGGCGACCTCGCGGTACAGCTCGTAGGCGCCCTCCTGCCGCCCGTACTCGGCCGCGATCATCACCTCGTAGCCGACGCGCGTCGCGCGCTCCTGGTCGCCGGACAGGACGGCCTCGGCCAGCATCGCGATGACGGCGGTGTCGGTCATCGTGGCCTCCGGCCCGCCGGGAAACGTGCAGCCGAGCGTCAGCGTGCGCACGCGCTCGGGCGCCAGCAGCGCGAGCTCCTGGGCGACCATCCCGCCCATCGAGATGCCGACGACGTGCGCGCGATCGATTCCCAGCGCGTCGAGCAGCGCGAGCGCGTCCCCGGCGAGATCGGCGATCGTGTGCTCGCCCGTCAGCGGCCCGCTGCGGCCCGCGCCGCGGTGGTCGTAGAGCACGAGCTCGAAGTCGGCCTCGAGCGCGCCGAGGAAACCCTCGCCCCAGTGCAGGGTGTTGCCGCCGAGACCCTGGAGGAGCAGCATCGCCGCGCCCTGCCCGCGGCGCTCGTAGTACAGCTCGGCTCCGGCGATCTTCGCGGTCGGCACGCCGACAACGCTACAAGGGCAGTGCGAGCTGGTCGCCGTCCGGTTCCGCCCGGCCCGCATCGAAGGCGGCGACGCGCACGCCGAGCAGCCGCACCGGCCGCGCCGGCGCGTACTCGCGCAGCAGCTCGAGCGCGACCTGCGTGACGACGCCCGCGTCGTTCGTCGGCGCCGCGATCGTCCGCGCCCGCGTGACCGTCGTGAAGTCCGCCAGCCGGACCTTGATCGCGACGTTGCGTCCGCGGCGGTCCTGGCCGGCCAGGCGCGCGCAGAGCTGGCGCGCGAGGCCGGCGAGGATCTCCTCCAGCCGCGCGGGCTCGGAGATGTCGTAGTCGAACGTCGTCTCGCGCGATTCGGAGACGGCGACCCGCACGGGCGTGAGCGTCGCCGAGCCCTCGAAGTGCGCGCGGCGCTGCAGGTCGGGCCCGTGGTTGGCTCCGAAGCGCGCGACGAGCACCTCGAGCGGCGCGGCGGAGAGCGCGCCCAGCGTCGTGATCTGCATCTCCTCCAGGCGCCGCACGGTCTTGGGCCCGATCCCCGGCACGATCCCCGGCGAGTGAGCGGCGAAGCGGGCGCATGCCTGGTCGCGCGTCAGGCAGACGAAGCCGCGCGGCTTCTCGGCGTCGGAGGCGACCTTCGCGACGAGCCGGTTGGGTCCGATCCCGATCGAGCAGTCCAGGCCGGTCGCGGCGCGGATCGCGCGCACCAGCCGGCGCATCGCCGCGCGCGGCGCGACGAGCTCGGCGAGGTCGAGGTACGCCTCGTCCATGCCGACGACCTCGACGCGCTCGGCCGCCTCGCGGACGAGCTTCATGACCTGCTTGGAGGCCGCGCTGTAGGCGGCGTAGTCCGGTGCGACGAGCACGGCGTGCGGGCACAGCCGCCGCGCCCGTGACGTCGGCATCGCCGAGCCGACCCCGTAGCGACGAGCCTCGTAGGACGCCGTCGTGACGACCGCGCGCGGGCCGCTGCCCGAGACGATCACCGGCAGCCCGCGCAGCTCGGGACGGCGCAGCAGCTCGACGCTCGCGTAGAACGCGTCGACGTCGAGATGGGCGATCGGCGCCATGAGCGCACACGATGACGATCCGGTCGGAGCGCTCCGCCGTGGAACAATCCGCGCATCGCCCGCGGCCACCGCATCTCCGCCATCGACGCGTCGTTCCTGCACCTCGAGCGCGCGGGCGGGCGCGTGCACGTCGCCTCCGTGACGGTCCTCGACGGCCCCGCGCCGGGCTACGACGAGCTGCGCGAGCACATCGAGTCGCGCCTGCACCTCGTGCCGCGCTTCCGCCGGCGCCTGGCGAGCGTGCCGCTCGACCAGGGCCGCCCGGTGTGGGTCGACGACCCGCACTTCAACCTGCGCTACCACCTGCGCCACTCCGGCGTCCCGCCGCCGGGCAGCGAGGAGCAGCTGAAGAACCTCGCCGGGCGGCTGTTCGCCCAGCCGCTGGACCGCACGAAGCCGCTCTGGGAGCTGTACCTCGTCGACGGCGTGCACGACGACCGCTTCGCGCTCATCGCCAAGAGCCACCACGCGCTCGTCGACGGCGTCTCCGAGGTCGACATCATGACCGTGCTGTTCGACGCCGAGCGCGACCCGCCGCCCCTCCAGCCACCGCCGCGGCCGTGGACTCCGCGCCCGCTGCCGACGCCCGCTCAGCTGCTCTCCGACGCGCTGATCGAGCGCGCGACGCGGCCCGCCGAGCTGGCGCGCAGCGCGCGCGCGGTCGTGCGCGCACCGCGCCACATGCTGCGCGGCGCCCGCGACGGCCTGCAGGCGATGGGCACGCTCGCGTTCGCCGGCCTCACCCCCGCGCCGCCGACCCCGCTGAACGGCAGGGTCGGGCCGCACCGCCGCTACACCTGGGTCGACGTCGACCTCGCCGAGCTGCGCGCCGTCAAGGACGCGCTCGGCGGCACGGTCAACGACGCCGTGCTCGCGGTCGTCGCCGGCGCACTCGGCCGCTTCCTGCGCCACCGCGGCGTCGACACCGACGGACTCGTGCTCAAGGCGCTCGTGCCGCTCGCGGTGCGCGGCGAGGCGCGCGACGGCGCGCTCGGCATCGAGGTCGCGCCGCTGTGGGCGGCGCTGCCCGTCGGAATCGAGGATCCCGTCCGGCAGCACGCCGCGATCCGCGACGAGAACGCCGAGCTCGTCGGCGATCGCCCCGTGGTCGGTGCGCGCGCGCTGACCGAGCTCGGGGGCCTCGCGCCGCCGACGATCATGAGCCAGGCCGCGCGGCTGCAGCGGCGCCAGCGCTCCTTCAACCTCGTCGTGACGAACGTGCCCGGGCCGCAGCGGCCGCTGTACCTGCTCGGGCGCCGGCTGCGCGCGCTGTACCCGGTCGTGCCGCTGGCGGGACGCCAGGCGCTTGGCATCGCCGTCGCAAGCTACGACGGCCGGCTGGGGTTCGGCCTGCTCGGCGACTACGACGCGCTCGCCGACCTCGACGTCCTCGCCGCCGGGCTGCGCACGTCGCTCGACGCGCTCGCCGCGGGCGCGGCGGTGCCGCGCCGCCCCGTGCAGCGACGCCGCCCGACCCGCGCGCGCCGTCCGGTCGCGGGCGGCAGGCGCTGATGGGCGGCAGGGCCGCCCTGCTCGCGCTGGCGGCGGCGCTGCTGGCGGTCGTCGGCGTCGCCGCGCTGGCGGCGTTCTTCGTCTCGCGCGACGAGGCGACCGTCCCGCAGGCCGGCGGACCGGGCACCGTGCGGGCCGCTGGCGCGCAGCCGGCCGTCAAGCCCGGCAACGTCGTGCTGCTGCACAGCGACGAGCGCCTGAGCAGCGACCTGCGCGCGCTCGCAGAGCGGATCGCCGGCGCGCCCAGCCCGGCGCTCGTGGACGCCGGGCAGGCGGTTCTCGTCGAGCGCCGCGCGAACCTCGCCGTTCCCGTCACGGCCGTCACGGCGACCCGCGAGCTGCGGGCGTCGGGTCCCCGCGACCCGGCGCTGCAGGAGTTCGTCGAGTACTGGCTGGGGCGTACCCCGTGACGCCCGGACCGCTGCGCATCGCGCTGTCGCAGATCAACGCCGTCGTGGGCGACATCGCCGGCAACGAGGCGCGGATCGCGGCCGCGATCGCCGAGGCGCGCGACGCCCGAGCCCAGCTCGTCTGCTTCCCCGAGCTCGCGCTGACCGGCTACCCGCCGGAGGACCTGCTGCTCAAGGAGCACTTCCTGGCCGACGCGCACGCCGCGCTCGAGCGCCTGGCCGTGCAGGCGGAGGGCATCGTGGCGCTCGTCGGCTACCCCGAGCGCGCCGAGGACGTCCACAACGCCGCCGCGGTCCTCGCCGACGGCGCGATCCAGGCCGGCTACCGCAAGCTGCACCTGCCCAACTACGGCGTCTTCGACGAGCTGCGCTACTTCCAGCCCGGCGAGCGCGGCGCGACGATCGAGGTCGACGGCGTCAGCGTCGGCCTGACGATCTGCGAGGACATCTGGCAGCCCGGGCCGCCGCTCTCGGACGAGGCGCTGGCGGGCGCGCGCGTGATCGTCAACCTGGCGGCGTCGCCGTACACCGCCGGCAAGGGGGTCGCCCGGGAGCGGATGATCCAGCCGCGCGCGCGCGACGAGCTGGCCGCGGTCGCGTTCTGCTCGCTCGTCGGCGGCCAGGACGAGCTCGTCTTCGACGGGCACTCGGTCGTCGTCGACCACGAGGGAACGGTCCTCGCGCGCGCGCCGCAGTTTCAGGAGGCGCTGCTCGTCGCCGAGGTCGATCCGGTCACCGTCGGCGCGGCGCGGCTGCGCGACACCCGCCGGCGCGCGCCGGCCGCGGCCGCGCGCGGCAGCGTCGACCGCCTCGGATCGTTCGTCACCGGGCAGGCCGACCGGCGCCCGGCAGCGAGGGCGACGATCGCCGAGCTGCCCGACCCCGACGAGGAGATCTACGGCGCGCTCGTGCTCGGCACGCGCGACTACGTGCGCAAGAACGGCTTCGAGCACGTCGTGCTCGGCCTGAGCGGCGGGATCGACTCGACGCTCGTCGCGCTGATCGCCGTCGACGCGCTCGGGGCGGAGCGCGCGACCTGCGTGACGATGCCCTCGCCGTACTCCTCGCAGGGGACGCGCAGCGACGCCCGGCGCCTCGCCGAGAACCTCGGCGTGGAGCTGCTCGAGCTGCCGATCGAGGCGATGATGCGCGCCTTCGACGACGCGCTCGGCGAGGTGTTCGCCGGTCGCGAGCCCGACATCACCGAGGAGAACCTGCAGGCGCGGATCCGCGGCAACCTGCTGATGGCGCTGTCGAACAAGTTCGGCTGGCTGGTGCTGACGACCGGCAACAAGTCCGAGATGTCGGTCGGCTACTCGACGCTGTACGGCGACAGCGCGGGTGGCTTCGCGGTCATCAAGGACGTCCCCAAGCAGCTCGTCTACCGTCTCGCGCGCCACCGCGACGAGCGCGCGAACCGCGAGCTCGTGCCGCCCGAGCTGTTCGAGCGCCCGCCGTCGGCCGAGCTGCGCGCCGACCAGCGCGACGAGGACTCGCTGCCGCCCTACGCCGTGCTCGACGCGATCCTCGAGGGCTACGTCGAGCACGACCTCGGCCGCGAGCAGCTGATCGCCCGCGGCCTGCCCCCCGACGACGTCGACCGCGTCGTCCGGCTCGTCGACGTCGCCGAGTACAAGCGCCGCCAGCAACCGCCCGGGATCAAGATCACGACGCGCGCCTTCGGCCGCGACCGGCGCGTGCCGATCACCAACCGCTACGGCGGCTAGGTCCCCGCGGGATTCGGCCGCACGGCGATCGTCATGCGCGTGAGTGCGCAGAGCCGGCCGCCGTCGTCTGAGATCTCGACGTCCCAGACCCACGTCGTGGCCCCGCGGTGGCGGCGCAGCGCGCGGGCGTGGATCGTCCCCTCGGCGATCGGCCGCACGAACGACGTGCTGTTGGACAGCCCCATCGGGGCGTTGCCGTCGGGCACCACGGCGACCGCCGTGCCGAGCGAGGCGAGCGCCTCCGCGATCGCCGCCAGCACGCCGCCGTGGACGAGCCCGAACGGCTGCCGGACCTCGTCGCGCACCGCCACCTGCGCACGCACGAGCTCCTCGCCGACGTCGAGCAGCTCCAGCCCGTAGAGGGCGTCGAAGCCACCGGCCGGCGGAGGGGCGTCGCGACCGCTCATCCGACGCCAGACCCTAGTGGTTGACCGGCGGCGGGACCGCAGGCGTGACGCTAGGGTTGCGCTTGATGTCGCCCATCGACGACCTCGACGACGGCCAGCGCGCCGTGCTGCAGCTGCTGCTGCGCCAGAGCAAGTCCTACGACGAGCTCGCCGGCCTGCTCAAGACCGATCCCGCGGGCGTTCGCAGGCGCGCGCGCGACGCCGTCGCGGCGGCCGGTCCCGACGCGCGCGAGATCGACCCCACCCGCCGCAACGAGATCGCCGACTACCTGCTCGGCCAGCAGAGCGCCTCGCAGCGCGCCGCGACGCGCGAGTACCTCGAAGGCTCGCGCGACGGGCGCGCGTGGGCGCGGGCCACCGCGGCCGCGCTCGCGCCGATCGGCGGCGACGCGCTGCCCGACATCCCCGCCGAGCGCAAGGAGGTCGCCGAGGCCTTCGAGGCGCTCGACCGCCGAGCGGCGCGCCAGGAGCAGATCCAGCGCAGCTCGCAGCTCGGCACGCGCCTGCTGTTCGCGGGCGCCGGCGTGGTGGTGGCGATCGCGATCATCCTCGCGTTCAGCCTCGGCGACGACGACGAGCCGCAGTCGCGGGCCGCGACGACGCCGGCGTCGGCGACGACCGGCGTCCAGACGACGCCGACCGGCGACAAGTTCGAGATCGTCGCGCAGGGCAACCTCGCGCCGCCCGAGGGCGCCGAGTCCAGCGCGAAGGGCCAGGTCGCGATCGTCCGCTTCCCCGACAACAACCAGTTCCGCTTCGCGCTGACGGCCGAAGGACTGCCGCCGAGCAGCTCGCGCGGGTCGGCCTACGGCGTCTGGCTGTACAGCTCCGACGACAAGAAGCAGTTCCTCGGCTTTCCCGACATGAAGGTCGGCAGGGACGGCAAGCTGCAGACCGTCAGCGACCTCGCCCCCAGCACGCCCAACTACGGCGCGGTGCTGCTGACGCGGGAGAAGGTCGAGTCTCCCACGAAGCCCGGGCCGGTGGTCCTCATCGGCCGGCTCGTCACCGCACAACAGCAGACGCAGACGCAGACCACGCCGGCCCCGTAGCCCGTCGGCGCCTCGACGGGGCGCGGGACCCGCTCGGCCGGCGGCTACTCCTCGTCGTAGGCGATCAGCGCGCGCACGTCGCGCGGCGCGAGCGCCTCGCGGCCGGGCAGGAACGCCAGCTCGATGAGAAACGCACAGCCGACGACCTCGCCGCCGAGCTGCTCGGCGAGCCCGCACAGCGCGCGTGCGGTGCCGCCCGTCGCGAGCAGGTCGTCGTGGACGAGGACCCGCGCGCCGGCGGCGATCGCGTCGATGTGCAGCTCGAGCGCGTCCTTGCCGTACTCGAGGTCGTAGTGCGCCCGGACGGTCTCGTGCGGCAGCGTGCCGGGCTTGCGGGCCGGCACGAACCCGACGCCCAGCTCGCGCGCGAGCGCCGGGCCGAGCAGGAACCCGCGCGCCTCGGGTCCGATCACGACATCCGGGCGCAGCTCGCGCCCGATGTCGACGAGCGCGCGCACGGCCGCGTCGAGTCCCTGCGGGCTGGCGAGCAGCGGCGTGATGTCGCGAAAGACGATCCCCGGCTTCGGGAAGTCGGGGATCGAGCGGATGTAGCGCGCCAGCGAGCCGTCCGCGCTCACTCGCTACCCGGCGATCTTGCGCAGGTCGCGGATCAGCAGCAGGTGCTTGAGGTGCGACGCGACGGCGGCGAGGTTCTCGAGCGCCTCGAGCGCCTCCTTGCGGCGCTCGGGGTTGCGCGAGCGCAGTGCCGGGGCGAGGATCTGCTGCAGCAGCGCGGCCTCCCGGTCGGCCGAGGAGCGAAAGACGCGCAGGTTGCGCCCGCCGACGCCGTAGCGCGCGAGCTCGGTGACGGCGCCGATGATCTCGCGCTCGGTCTCGTCGTAGTAGTGCGTGCCGTTGCGCAGCTCGCCCTTGATGACCCCATAGTCCTCCAGCTCCCGGACGAGCTCGGGATCGGCGCGCGTCTCCTCCAGCACGTCGGACAGCGGGTACATCGCGCCGCCGTCGGTCACCGACACGCTCGCCCGGCGCTTGCGTTTGCCGGCCACCGAGCTCGGCGCCCGCGCGACCTCGCGGTCGCTGTCGGCCGCACGGCCGGAGGCGAGCTCCTGACGGATGACGCGCAGCGGCAGGAACTCGTCGCGCTGGAGGCGCAGGATCGTGCGCAGGCGCACGACGTCCGACGGCGAGTACAGGCGGTAGCCGCCCGCCGTGCGGCGCGGGTTGAGCAGCTTCTGGTCCTCGAGGTAGCGGATCTTCGAGATCGAGATGTCCGGGAACTCCTGCGCCAGGCCCTTGCAGACGGCGCCGATCGTCATCGCCTTCTGCGGGCGGGCGTCGTCGGGAGCCTTCGCCTGTGCGTTCGTCTCGTTCGTGGTGGCCATCAGCGTTGCAGGAAGGTGAGCTTGTACTTGCCGACCTGCAGCTCGTCGGCGTCCTGCAGATGGTGCGTCTCGATCCGCTGGCGGTTGACGTACGTGCCGTTCAGCGAGCCGAGGTCGTCGAGGTGCCAGTCGCCTCCGCG
>DASZOA010000184.1:0-2105 GCA_035551055.1 Solirubrobacteraceae bacterium | reverse complement strand
GACGGCGCGGCGCGGGCGCCCGCCCCGCCCGGGCGCCGCGCCGCTCTACGATGGCCGGATGGCGACGCGCATCAAGCACTGCGGGATCACCGGCGTGCCGGACGCCCACCGCGCCGCCGAGGCGGGGGCGTGGGCGCTGGGGATGATCTTCTGGCCCGGCTCGCCGCGGCGCTGCGAGCTCGCCGAGGCGCAGCTGATCGGCGCCGCGCTCAGGCGCACGGTCCACCTCGCGGGCGTGTTCGTCAACGCGCGTCTGGAGGAGATCGACCGCGCCGTCGAGGCCGCCGGGCTGGACTTGGTGCAGCTGCACGGCGACGAGGGGCCCGCCTTCTGCGGCGAGGTGGCCCGCCGCACCGGCGCGAAGGTCATCAAGGCCGTCCGCCTGCGCTCGCGCGCCACGCTGCAGGCGGCCGCCGCCTACCACAGCGACTTCCTGCTGCTCGACGCGCACGTCGCGGGCGTGCCCGGCGGCACGGGCCAGACCGTCGACTGGGAGCTCGTGCGCGCGGCGAGGCTGACGGCGCCGCTGATCCTCAGCGGTGGACTGCACGCCGGCAACGTCGCCGAGGCGATCGCCGCGACGCAGCCGTTCGCGGTCGACGTCGCCAGCGGCACGGAAGCCGCTCCCGGCGTCAAGGATCCCGAGAAGCTGCAGGCCTTCCACCGGGCGGTGCGCGCCGCGTCGCTGCGCGCCGCCTCGTGACCGCGCAGCGTTCGCGGGCGACCCACTAGCCTGCGGGCATGACCGCTGCCCGCGCGCGCCCGTGACCGTCCGCAGGCCGCTCGTGGAGGCCGGGGTCGAGCATCGCTTCGGGCCCTACGGCGGCCAGTACGTGCCCGAGACGCTCATGCCCGCGCTGACCGAGCTCGAGGCCGCCTGGGTGGCCGCGCGCGACGACCCCGGCTACACCGCGCAGCTCGCGGGCCTGCTGCGCGACTACGCGGGCCGCCCGACGCCGCTGTATCTCGCCGAGCGCCTGTCCGAGCGGGCCGGGCGCGAGATCTGGCTCAAGCGCGAGGACCTCATGCACACCGGCTCGCACAAGCTCAACAACGCGCTCGGCCAGGCGCTGCTGGCCCGGCGGATGGGCAAGGAGCGGATCATCGCCGAGACCGGCGCCGGGCAGCACGGGGTCGCGACCGCGACCGCGTGCGCGCTGCTGGACCTCCAGTGCATCGTCTACATGGGCGCCGAGGACATCCGCCGCCAGGCGCCCAACGTCCAGCGGATGCGCCTGCTCGGCGCGCACGTCGTCAGCGTCGAGGCCGGCGCGCGCACGCTGAAGGAGGCCGTCAGCGAGGCGATCCGCGACTGGGTGTCGTCGGTCGCCACGACGCACTACGTCATCGGGTCGGCGGTCGGGCCCGCTCCGTACCCGGCGCTCGTGCGCGACCTGCAGCGCGTCATCGGTGACGAGTCGCGCGCCGCGCTGCTCGAGCGCGCAGGCCGGCTGCCCGACCGCGTCGTCGCCTGCGTCGGCGGCGGCTCGAACTCGATCGGCATCTTCACGCCCTTCGTCGCCGACCCCGACGTCGCCCTGATCGGCGTCGAGGCGGCGGGCGAGGGCCTCGCCGGCGGCCGTCATGGCGCGCCGCTGACCGCCGGCGGACGCCCCGGGGTCCTGCACGGCTCGCTGTCGGCGGTCATGCAGGACGGCGACGGCCAGGTCACCGAGGCGCACTCGGTCTCCGCGGGCCTGGACTATCCCGGCTCCGGTCCCGAGCACGCCCACCTGCGCGACTCGGGCCGCGCGCGCTACGTCGCCGTCGAGGACGCCGATGCGGTGCGCGCGTTTTGCGAGGTCACGCGGCTGGAGGGGATCATCCCGGCGCTCGAGACCGCGCACGCGCTGCACTACGCCCTGCACGCCGACGGCGACGGGTCGCAGCGCGACCTCGTCTGCCTGTCGGGCCGCGGCGACAAGGACCTCGCCGAGGTCCTCGCCCACGACGACGATGGGTAGGCCGGCGCGCGAGCGCGTGCCCGCCGTGCCGCAGACCGGCGAGGACCGCATCGCGGCGGCGTTCGCGCTGCGCAGCGGCCGCGCCGCGCTCATGCCCTACGTCATGGGCGGCTTCCCCGACATGCAGACCTCGCTGCGGAT
>DASZOA010000183.1:0-2886 GCA_035551055.1 Solirubrobacteraceae bacterium | reverse complement strand
TCCTTGGCCTTGCACCAGATGAAGTCGCGGATGTCCGGGTGGTCGACGTCGAGGACGACCATCTTCGCCGCGCGGCGGGTCTTGCCGCCGGACTTGATCGTGCCCGCCCACGAGTCGGCGCCGCGCATGAACGACACCGGGCCGGACGCGGTGCCGCCCTTGCTCAGCGGCGCCTTCGAGCCACGGATCTTCGACAGGTTGATTCCCGAGCCGGAGCCGCCGAGGAAGATCTTGCCCTCCTTGGTGTTCCAGTCGAGGATCGACTCCATCGTGTCGTCGACGGAGAGGATGAAGCAGGCCGAGCACTGCGGCTGCTCCTCGAAGCCGACGTTGAACCAGACGGGGCTGTTGAAGGCCGCCATCTGGTGCAGCAGGATGTGCGTCAGCTCCGCCTCGAAGGCGTCGCCGTCCTCGGAGGAGGCGAAGTAGCCGCGCTCCCGGCCCCAGTCGGCGATCGTGCCCGCGACGCGCGTGATCATCTGCTTGACCGAGCGCTCCCGGGTCGGCGAGTTCAGCTGCCCCCGGAAGTACTTCTGGGCGACGATGTTCGTCGCGTTCTGCGACCACGTCTTCGGAAACTCGACCCCGCGCTGCTCGAACGCGACGCGGTCGCCGTGGCCGATCCGCGCGTCGCGCAGCTCCCATTCGACGGTGTCGAACGGATCGACGCCGGGCCTCGTGAAGAAGCGCGAGAAAGAGAGGGGCGCGCCGGGCTTCGGCTCGGTCGGGATCGGGGTCTGCGAAGTGCGTGCCATCGTCCTGCTCCTCTCGTCGCCGCCGCGTTTTCGCGCTCGTTGCGGCGTGTCGTCTGCGGTCTCGCGGGGCAGTCAATTCAACGCCTCGGATCGGACGGAACGGGCGGTGCTCGCCGCCCGCAGACGACCACCGAAAGGGTACCTGGCGCGCGCCGCGAGACGGGGGCAGTAGCAGGTCGCAGCGGCGCGTCGAGCGGAGCCGGGCAATTCGACACTTGCGACCGCGTTGTCGAACCTCGGTAACGGAACCCGGTGGCGAGGGTGAGACCTAGTTGGATGATGGGGATGTCGTCGACCACCGCCCTGCTCTTTCCGGGCCAGGGCAGCCACTCCGAGGGAATGCACGAGCCCTTCTCGGACCATCCGCTGCTGCGACGCGGCATCGAGCTGCTCGGCTTCGATCCCTTCCGGGAGCTCGCCGAGGGCACGCGCACGCAGCAGCCGGCGCTCTTTCTGTGCTCGATGGCGCAGTGGGCCTCGCGCGACCACGACGCGCCGGACCCGCTCGCCGCGGCCGGCCATTCCCTCGGCGAGTACGCCGCGCTGACGGCCGCCGGCGCGATCGCGTTCGACGACGCGGTGCGGCTCGTCCGCACGCGGGCACAGGCGATGGCCGACGCCGCCGCGCTGCGGCCCGGCGGCATGGTCGCGCTGCTCGGCGGCGAGCGCGACGACGTCTACGAGCTCGCGGCCGAGCTCGGGCTGTCGCTCGCCAACGACAACGCGCCGGGCCAGATCGTCCTCTCCGGCCGGATGGAGGCCGTCGACGCGGCGGTCCAGCGAGCCGGCGACATCGGCTGCCGCGCGCGCAAGCTCGACGTCGCGGGCGCCTTCCACTCGCCGCTCATGGCGCCGGCGGCGGACGCGCTGGAGCAGGCGCTCGCCGACACGCCGCTCGACGAGCCCGCGTTCCCCGTCCTGTCCAACGGCAGCACGCGCGAGTTCCGCGACATCCGCGCCGAGCTCGCCGAGAACCTGCTCAAGCCGGTGCGCTGGCGCGAGATCCTGCTCGAGCTCCAGGCGCGCGGCGCGACGGAGTTCGTCGAGTGCGGACCGGGCTCGGTGCTGAAGGGTCTCGTCAAGCGGACGCTCCGGGCGGCGGCGTGACCAAGGCGGGGGTGATCGGCATCGGCTCCGCGCTGCCCGACCACGTCGTCACGAACAAGGACTTCGAGTCCTACCTCGACACGACCGACGCCTGGATCCAGCGCCGCACGGGGATCCGCGAGCGCCGCCACCTCAACGGCTCGCTGACGCTCACCGACCTCGCCGCCGAGGCCTGCCGCGAGGCGCTGCGCGACGCCGGCCGCGACGCCGCCGACGTCGACCACCTCATCGTTGCGACGTTCACGCCCGACCGCCTCATGCCCGGCCTCGCGCCGAAGCTCGCCGAGCTGCTCGGCACGAACGGGGCCGGCGCGATCGACGTCAACGCCGCCTGCGCGGGTTTCCTCTACGGCCTCGACCAGGCGGCGGCGCTGATCGAGTCCGGCCGCGTCGAGCGCGCGCTCGTCGTCGGCGCCGAGGCGCTCAGCCGCGTCACCGACCCGCACGACCGCGGCACCGCGATCCTCTTCGCCGACGGCGCCGCCGCGGTCGTCGTCGAGGGCGCCGAGATCGAGCACGGCTGCTCGCCGTTCGTGCTGGCCTCCGACGGCGAGCACGGCGACCTGCTGTACGCCGAGCGCGACGAGCGGCTGCTGCGGATGGAGGGCCAGGAGGTCTACCGCCACGCCGTCGAGCGCATGGTCGAGGCGACGCGCGAGGCCCTGCGGCGCGCGCAGCTCACCGTCGACGACGTCGACGTGCTGATCGTCCACCAGGCCAACCGGCGCATCATCGACGCCGCGGCGCGGCGGCTCGGCGTGCGCGAGGAGAAGGTCTTCGCCAACGTCGAGACCATCGCCAACACGTCGAGCGCGTCGATCCCGCTCGCGCTGCACCACGCCGAGCAGTGCGGCTTGCTGAAGCCCGGCGACACCGTCGCCCTCGCCGCGTTCGGCGGCGGCTTCGTGTGGGGCGCGGGCATCGTGAAGTGGAAGGAGCACGTCCATGCCGGTGCCTGACGGCGGCGTCGCGCTCGTGACCGGCGGCGGCCGCGGCATCGGCAAGGCGATCGCCGAGCGACTCG
>DASZOA010000182.1:0-1606 GCA_035551055.1 Solirubrobacteraceae bacterium | reverse complement strand
TCGATGGAGGTCGACCCGGAGTTCATCGGGCCCGCGGCGCTGGCCAAGGCCTACCGCTTCGTCGGCGACCCGCGCGACGATCAGCACTACGAGCGCCTGAAGGACCTCGCCGAGGATCCGCACGGCATCTACGACTGCACGCACTGCTTCATGTGCATCGACGCCTGCCCGAAGGGCGTGGCCCCGATGGACCAGATCATGCGCCTGCGCCGCCGCGCGGGCAACGACTGGAACATCGAGGATCGCAACAACGGCGAGCGCCACGAGTCGGCCTTCGTCACGCTCGTCAAGCGGTACGGCCTGCTCAACGAGGCCGAGCTGCTGCCGCGCTCCTACGGCGGCGACACGCCGCTGGCGAAGTTCAAGCCGGCGGCCGCCGGCGAGCTGGCCAGCCAGCTGCCGGCGATCGCCAGGGCGCTGCTGCGCCGCAAGGTGACGCCCGCCGGCATCGTGCGTCCGCACAGGCTCGCCCGGCAGGACCGCTCCGCCGTCCGGCGCATCTACAAGACCGTCGACGAACGCGACGAGCGGCTGGAGTTCAACGTCTACATCTCCGGGCGCGACGAGGACTCCTGAGATGAAGGTCGCCTACTGGCCGGGCTGCGTCTCACGCGGCTTCACGCCGGAGCTGCACGGCTCGATGGCACGGGTCGCGCCGCTGCTGGACATCGAGCTCGTGCCGCTCGACCGCGCGGCCTGCTGCGGCGCGGGCGTCATCGCCGAGCACAACCAGGAGCTCGCCGACACCCTCAACGCGCGCACCTTCGCGCTCGCCCAGCAGGCCGAGGGCACGGCGCTGATGATGAACATCTGCTCGACCTGCCAGGGCTCGCAGTCGGAGTGCCAGGAGCGCCTGGACGCCAGCGCCGAGTACCGCGCCCACATCAACGCGACCCTCGCCGACGAGGGCCTGACGTACGAGAAGGGCCTGACGAACAAGAACTTCCTGTGGCTGCTCGTCGAGGAGATCGGCCTCGACGTCCTGCGCGAGCGCGTGCGCCGGCCGCTGACCGATCTGCGCGTCGGGCCGTTCTACGGCTGCTACATCGTGCGCCCGATCGAGCGGCTGGGGATCGACGACGACAACCGCCGCGACACGCATCTCGCCCAGGTCATCGAGGCGCTCGGCGGCACCGTCACCGACTACGCGGGCACCCACAAGTGCTGTGGCTTTCCGATCATCACGATGAATAAGGACGTCTCGCTCAAGCAGGCCGGACGCCATCTCGGCGACGCCGGCGACGCCGGCGCGGACTGCCTCGTCACGCCCTGCCCGCTGTGCCACCTGAACCTCGACCTGCAGCAGCCGCTGGCCGAGCGCGTCGTCGGGCGCGAGCTGCGCATGCCGGTGCTGCACCTCCCCCAGCTCGTCGGCCTCGCGCTCGGGCTCGCGCCCGATCAGCTCGGGCTGCAGCGCCACGTCGTCAAGCCGACGTCGGTGATCGACTGGGCGACGGCGGTCGTGGGCGAGGTCGATGAGGCCCCCGCTGGCCGGTAGGCGGGGGGCCGCGCGCCGGCTGGCCGAGCAGGCCAGGCGCCGGCTGGAGGCGGTGGAGCGCGTGCTGCCGGCGCGTTGCCGGGCGTCGGCGGCGGGCGACCGGTGGGG
>DASZOA010000181.1:0-5570 GCA_035551055.1 Solirubrobacteraceae bacterium | reverse complement strand
GGCCACAGCTGGCCGAACGGGGCGAGCGCCGTCACGGCGACGCGGCCGTCGCGCTGCTCGACGACGCCCGGCCCGAACGCGGGCGTTCGTGCGGCGCGCGTCACGGGCGCCAGCGCAAGCCCGAGCGTCGCGGCGACGGCGACGGCGCCGCCGGGCGTCTCCGACAGCCGCCAGGCGTCGCCGCGCAGGGCGACGAACACCTCCCCGGCGGCCACGGCGACGGCGACGGCGGTGGCGCGGTCGCACTCGAGCTCGATCCAGCGGCCGTCGAGGGCGACGCCGAATCGCCCGCCGCCGCGTGCGGCGATCGTCACGTCGGGTCCGATCTCCCGGCCCGCGCCGCTGCCGTCGTCGACGAGGAAGCAGAAGCGCGCCGGCAGATCGCGCAGCCGGTGGCTCTCGATGACCGCCGCGTCGAGCAGCGCCACGACGTCGTCGACGTCGTCCAGCGCGGCCGGGGCGCGCCCGGCGAGCGGGCTGGCCAGCACGTTGCGCACGCGGTCGTGCGCGGTCGACGGCAGCAGCCCGGCGGCGGCGAGCCGCGGCACCAGCTCGCCGGCGGCGTCGGGCGCGAGGCCGCGCAGCTGCAGGTTGGCACGTGCCGTGAGGTCGACGAAGCCGTTGCCGAGCTCGTCGGACGCCGCCGCGAGCGCGAGCAGCGCGCGGCGGGAGAGGCGCCCGCCCGGGACGCGCACGCGCGCCAGCCAGCCGTCGGCCGCCTCGTGCAGGGCGAGGACGCCCGGGCAGCGGTCCTGGCGCGTGCGCGCATCGGGCGCAGAGGAGTCCACGGCGCGCAATCTAATCGGTCTCCGCGGCGCGAGCGGGCGCGTGCCCGCGCTCGCTGGGCGCGCGCCGCGCTAGCGTTCGCGAGCGTGACCTGGCCGATCGCCTCCGGCTCGCTGCTGCTCGGCTTCGCCGTCGCGCAGACCACCGGCATCCGCCCGCTCGGCGGGGTCGTGCTGATCGCCGGCTGCGCGTGGTGCGCGCTGCGCTGGCTGCGCTCCGCGGGGGCGGCGCGCACGGCTGCGCTCGTGCTCGTCTACGCCGGCGCGTTCGTCGTGTCGCACGTCGTGGCCGACGCGCTCGGCGCGTGGCCGTCCGTGCTGCTGGCGGCGGCGGTCACCGGCCTGGCCGCCTATGCGCTGGCCGACAGCCGCGCGGGCCGCGCGGTCAGTCCTGCCCGCGCTCGACCTTGACGCCGGTGAACTCGGTGTCGACGGGCTCCGTCCAGCGGTTGCCGTTGATCTCGTCGTGGCGCATCCAGGTCGGCGGGTCGATGTGCACGCGCAGCGTGTACTCGCCGTCCGACGGGACGGTCCAGTTGCGCCCGTAGTGGTAGAGCATCGGGTGCCAGAGCATCTCGTGCTCGTACGTGCCCACCTCGTTGCCGTCGGGATCGATCAGAGTGCCGGTGACCTGCAAACCGGGGATGAACCGCCCGTCCGACGCGTCGCAGACCACGATCTCGACATGCAGGTTCTCGTCCTCGGGGTCCTGCCAGACGAGCTCGCCGTCCTTCCACATCCACATCCCCTCGGCCTCCTCGACCGCGTAGGCGACGAGGTACTGGTCGGCGGGGTGCATCCCGCCGTCGTGCGCGACGTTCTCGACCATGTGCTCGAGCGCCTCGCGGTAGGCCTCGCCCTGCCTGCGGGCGAGCTCGAGCTGCTTGGCGTCGGCCTCCATGCTGGTGGGGTCCATCGGTGGGTTCTCTGCGCTCATGCTCGTCGGCTACCCCCGGCGCGGCGGCGCATGCGTGATGCGCGCGAAGGTCTGCGGATCGGTCGGAGCCTCCGTGCACAGCGCGAGCGCGGCCGGGCGCGGGTCCTCGAGGCCGAGCCGCTCCCACGTGCGCTCGGGCCGGCTCTCGCGCAGCGCGAGCAGCCCGGCGACGCCGGACGCCCCGGTCTCTCCGCAGGCCAGGCCGTCGGTCAGCAGCAGGCGGACCGCCTCCTCGGCCGAGCGGTCGTCGATCGCGCAGAACGCCGCGATCCCGGACTTCAGGTCGGGCAGCGCGACGCGCGACGCCAGCCCGCAGTTCAATCCGGCCATGATCGAGCGGTGCGGTCCGGGGACGAGCACCGGCGCGCCGGCGCGCACCGCCCGCAGCGCGCACGCCGCCTCGGCCGGCTCGACGCCGACGATCCGCCGCTGCGGCGACGCGAGCGCGCGGACCGCCGCGGACGCCAGCGCGCCGACCCCGATCTGGACCGCGACGAGCGGCGGAGGCTCGCCGGGCAGCTGCTCGGCGAGCTCGTCGAAGATCGTCGCGTAGCCGTCGGCGACCCAGCCCGGGACGGTCTCGTAGCCCGGCCACGAGGTGTCGGAGATCACGAGGTGGTAGTCGTCGGCGAGCTCGGCCGAGCGCGCGACGGCGTCGTCGTAGCTGCCGCGCACCAGCTCGACATCGGCGCCCTCGCCGGCGAGCGCCTCGATGCGGGCGCGCGCGGTGTGCTCGGGGATCAGGATCCGCGCGCCGAGGCCGACCAGCCGCGCCATCCGCGCGACGGCGCGACCGTGGTTTCCGTCGGTTGCGGCGACGAGCGTCAGGCCGTCCAGCCGCAGCGCGATGCGGCGCAGCTCGTCGAGCGTGGCGGCGGGCTGCAGGCCGGCGCGCAGGCTCAGCGCCCGGCACGTCGCCCACGCGGCGCCGAGCACCTTGAACGACGGCAGCCCGAACCGCTCGGTCTCGAGCTTGACCGCAAGCCGGGCGAGGCCCAGCCGGGCGGCGGCCGCCGGTGCGTCCGCGAGCGGGCTCGGCGCGTACCCGGGCATGCTGCGGTGAAAGGCACGCGCGCGCGGGTCGGGCGCGGGCAGCGCACGCGCTTCCGCGCGCGCGGAGTTGTCGAGAAACTCGACGAGGCTCACCGGTTCGAGCGTACGCCGAACGCTCGACGTTCGTACGATGTCGTCGCCGACTCGGAGGGCATAACCTCGAACTGCCGGGAACGGTCGCGGCACGGACGCGCACGAGCGAGGAGGTGAGGGTGCCGGTGAACTTGGAGTGGCGCGGAGACGATCGCAGGTCCCCCGTCGGCGCCTTCTTGCTCGGGACGCTCGTCGAGCGCGGCGAGACGCCGCTGGCCTACGCCGAGCTGCTGCAGATCGCGCGCGGCAGGGGGCTGAACATCTCGACCGTGCTGGCCTGGGCGAGTCGCGCCGAGGAGGCCGGCGTGATCGAGCAGCTGTCCGGTCCGGACGGGGAGAGCCGCTCGCTGCGGCTCACCGCGTACGGCGCCGAGCTCGCGCGCAACGACCGCCGCGGGCGGCTGCGCCGCGTGTGACGCAGGCCGTTCCGTCGCGCCGAGGGCGCGGATAGTGTTCGCTCATGGAGAGTGCCTACGACGCTATCGTCGTCGGCTCGGGGTTCGGCGGGGGCATCACCGCCTGCCGGCTCGCCGAGCAGGGCTGGCGCGTCTGCGTGCTCGAGCGCGGGCGGCGCTTCGGCCCCGGCGACTTTCCCGACCGGCTCGCGCAGTTCCCGCACGCGCTCTGGCATCCGCGGCGAAACCCGGGCGGCATGTTCGACATTCGCATCATGCGCGACGTCGCCGTCGTCACCGGCGCGGGCGTCGGCGGCGGCTCGCTCGTCTACGCCAACGTCCAGCTGCGCGCGCCCGACGCGATCTTCGACGACCCCGCCTGGCCGACTGCGATCGACGGCGGCGAGCTCGACCGCTTCTACTCCCGCACCGAGGAGGCGCTCGATCCGCGCGCCACCCCCGCCGAGCCGCCGCTTCCGAAGGTCGCCGCGTTCGATCGGATGGCGGACAACGCCGGGCGAACCGCGCTGCGGTTGCCGATCGCCGTGCACTTCGGCGCCGCTCGCCGGCACCCGTTCAGCGGCGTCTTCCAGCAGGGCTGCGACAACCTCGGGCGCTGCGACGTCGGCTGCCCCCGGATGTCGAAGAACACGATCGACATCACGTACGTCGCGCGCGCCGAGATGTTCGGCGCCGAGGTGTACCCGCTGCACGAGGTGCTGCGCGTCGACGCGCCCGAGCGCCGCGGCGACAGCTGGCGGGTCGGCTTTCGCGACCTGCAGTACCGCACGACCGGCGAGGTCCGCGCGCCCGTGCTCGTGCTGGCCGCCGGCACGCTCGGCTCGACGCGGCTGCTGCTGCGAAACCGCAGGCGCCTGGCGCGGCTATCGCCCGCGCTCGGCAGCCGCTGGTCGGGAAACGGCGATGCGCTGGCTCTGGCGCTGGACCCGAGGGCGCCGGGCGTCGCCGGCGCGCGCGCCGAGTTCGGGCCGGTCATGACCAACCGGATCGACTACCTCGTGGAGCGCGGCCACATGGTCGCCGACGGCGGCCTGCCAACGAGCTTCCAGGACGTCCTCGAGGTGCTGCGCGGCGTGCGCCTGCTGACCGGACTGGGTCGCCTGCGGGTCGCCGCGAAGAACGCCGCGACGAAGGTCGGCCTCGCGGACCGCGCGCTCGCGCCCCGCGACATCCAGCTGCGCAGCCGGCCGCCGATCGGCGACTCGCTGATCTTCCTGTGCATCGGGCGCGACGCCGCCGACGGCAGCATGCGGCTCACGCACTTCCGCCGGCTCGACATCCGCTTCGACGTGGCGCGCAGCCGGCGGCTGTTCGACGCGATGCGCGAGAGCGTCCGGGAGCTCGCCGAGGCGGCCGGCGCGACGGCGTTCTTCGCGCTCGACGCCGGCCCGCTGGGCAAGTACGTCACCGTGCACCCGCTCGGCGGGTGCCCGATGTCCGACGATCCGGTCGCGGGGGTCGTCGACGACGCGGGCAAGGTCCACGGCTACGGCGGCCTGTACGTGCTCGACGGCTCGATCGTGCCGACGGCGATCGGCGTCAACCCCTCGAAGACGATCGCCGCGCTGGCCGAGCGCGGCGCCGAGCGCCTGCTCGCCGAGCGGGAGCCGTGATGCGCTTCCAGACGCGCCGGACCTGGCGCAACCACCTCGGCAACCAGCGGATCGACCCGCTGCGGATCTACGAGCCGCGCTCGATCGACGACGTCCAGGCGATCGTGCGGCTGGCGCGCGAGTGGGGCGTCCCGGTGCGGGCGGTCGGCTCGGGCCACTCGTGGTCGGACGTCGCGCTGACCGAGGGCTTTCTACTCGAGCCGACCGGCATGACGCGGGTGCCGGCGGGCGAGCCGGACTTCCTGCGCCGCGCGTGGGCGCAGCGCCGGCTCGTGCGCGCCGAGGCGGGCGCCCGCATCCGCGAGCTCAACGCCTGGCTCGACCGCAACGGGCTGGGCTTTGCGAACCTCGGCGGCTATGACGCGCAGACGATCGCCGGCGTGACCGCGACGTCCACGCACGGCTCGGGCATCGCGTTCGGCCCGCTCAACGACGCGCTGCGCTCGCTGGACGTCGTCGTCGGCGACGGCAGCGTGCAGCGCATCGAGCCGAGCGACGGGCCGACCGACCGCGCGGCCTACGAGGCGCACTTCGGCGACGCACGCACGCTCGTGCAGGACGACCACGTCTTCGACGCCGTCTGCGTCGGGATCGGCTGCATGGGCGTCATCTGCACCGCCCTGGTCGAGGTGCGCGAGCGCTTCTTCCTGCGCGAGGTGCGCGAGCTGCATCC
>DASZOA010000180.1:0-10889 GCA_035551055.1 Solirubrobacteraceae bacterium | reverse complement strand
CGGCCGGGCACGTACCTCAACGGCTTCTACGAGCGCCGGCCGCTGCCGTACGCCGAGGCCGGCTACGGCTACCCCGAGTCCGGCGAGACGATGATCAACGTCACGAACGGCAAGGTCCTGCGCCTGCTCGTCGACGACGAGCCCTTCGACCTGCGCTACGGGAGCGTCGAGCGCCATGCGCGCACGCTGGACCTGCGCGACGGCGTGCTGCGCCGCGAGGTGCACTGGCTGTCGCCCGCCGGCCAGGGCGTGATCGTGCGCAGCACGCGCCTGGTCTCCTTCGTCCAGCGCTCCGTCGCGGCGATCCTCTACGAGGTCGAGCCCTACAGCGGCGCGGCGCGGATCGTCGTGCAGTCGGAGCTCGTCGCCAACGAGCCGGTGCCGGAGCCGAGCGACGACCCGCGTGCCGCGGCCGCGCTGCGCAGGCCGCTGCGCGGCGAGGCCCACGCGCACAACGGGCTGCGCGCCGCGCTCGTGCACGTCACGCAGGCATCGGCGCTGCGCGTCGCCGCCGGGATGGACCACGTCGTCGACGGCCCGCCGGACACCCTGACCGATGCCGAGAGCGAGCCCGATCTGGCGCGCGTGACCGTGGCGACCGACCTCGAGTGCGGCGAGCGACTGCAGATCGTGAAGTTCGTCGCCTACGGCTGGTCGAGCCGGCGCTCGCTGCCGGCGCTGCGCGACCAGGTCGACGCCGCGCTCGCGTCCGCCATGCATCACGGCTGGGAGGGGCTGCGCACGTCGCAGCGCAGCTACCTCGACGACTTCTGGGCGCGCGCCGACGTCGAGCTCGACGGCGACCCGGCGCTGCAGCAGGCGATGCGCTTCGCGCTGTTCGGAGTCCTGCAGTCGGCGGCCCGCGCCGAGGGCCGGGCGATCCCGGCCAAGGGGCTCAGCGGCAACGGCTACGACGGCCACTCCTTCTGGGACATGGAGACCTACACGCTGCCGGTGCTGACGTACGTCGCGCCCGCGGCGGCACGCGACGCGCTCGTCTGGCGCCACTCCACGCTCGCGCTCGCCCGCGCGCGGGCGCGCGAGCTCAGCCTCCAGGGCGTGACGTTCCCGTGGCGCACGATCTCCGGCCGGGAGTGCTCGGGCTACTGGCCCGCCGGCACCGCCGCGATGCACATCAACGCCGACATCGCCGACGCGGCGCGGCGCTATCTCGCCGCGACGCAGGACGAGCGCTTCGCGACCGAGGTCGCGCTCGAGCTGCTCGTCGAGACCGCGCGGCTGTGGCGCTCGGTGGGCCATCACGACGCGCAGGGCGGCTTTCGGATCGACGGCGTGACCGGACCCGACGAGTACTCGTCGCTGGCCGACAACAACGTCTTCACGAACCTCATGGCGGCCCGCAACCTGCGCCAGGCCGCGGCGCTCGCCACGCGCAACCCGGTCCGCGCCGCCGAGCTGGGCGTCGACGCGGAGGAGACGGCCGCCTGGCGCGACGCCGCCGACGCGATGGTGATCCCCTACGACGACGAGCTGCAGGTCACGGCCCAGTCCGAGGGCTTCACCCGCTACCGCCGCTGGGACTTCGCCGCCACGCCGCGCGAGCACTACCCGCTGCTGCTGCACTACCCCTATTACCTGCTGTACTCCAGCCAGGTCGTCAAGCAGGCCGACCTCGTCTTCGCGCTGTACGTCTGCGGCGACTGCTTCAGCGCCGAGCAGCGCGCGCGCGACTTCGAGTACTACGAGCGCATCACCGTGCGCGACTCCTCGCTGTCGGCCTGCATCCAGGCGATCGTCGCGGCCGACGTCGGCCATCCGGACCTCGCCTTCGAGTACTTCGGCGAGACCGCGTTCATCGACCTGCGCGACCTCGCGTTCAACACGCGCGACGGGATCCACCTCGCCGCGCTGGCGGGCGCCTGGCTCGTCGCCGTCGCGGGCTTCGGGGGGATGCGCGACCACGGCGACACGCTTCACTTCTCTCCGCGGCTGCCGCGCTCGCTGGCGCGGCTGAGCTTTCGCCTGACCTACCGCGGGCGGCGGCTGCGCGTCAGCGTGAGCAGCGGCGAGGCGCGCTACGAGCTGCTCGACGGCGACGCGCTCGAGCTGCGCCACCACGGCGAGGACTTCACGCTGCACCCCGGCGGGCCGGAGGTGCGCGAGGTCCCGCCGGCAGCGCAGCGCTCGCCGGTCGCGCAGCCGGCGGGGCGGGCGCCGCCGCTCGGGGCCGTCGTGCAGTCGGCGCGCGCCGTCGGCGCCGGCGCGGCCGACCAGCTTGACTAGGCCAACGTCGACGGGGGCTCGGCCGGGACCTCGGCCGGCTGGGTGATCCGCAGCGGGTTGCCGAACGGGTCGCGCAGGCCGACGTCGATGCCGTAGAAGCGCTCGACGGGCTCCTCCGTGAACTCGACGCCGCGCGCCTTCAGCGTCTCGTACGTCGCGCGGCAGTCGTCGGTGGTGAGGATGAAGCCGCCGCCCGCGCCCTTGCCGAGCAGCCCGCGGACGGCCTCGGCGGTCTGCGGATCGAGCGCCGGCGGCGCCGGGACCATGAGGATGATCTCGCGGTCGGGCTGGCCGGGGACGTTGATCGTCAGCCAGCGCATGAACTCCAGCTGGACGTCGGTGTGGACCTCGAGGCCGAGCTTGCCGACGTAGAAGTCGAGCGCCTCGTCCTGGTCGAGGACCCAGACCTGTGAGTGGGTGAGTGCTGTGAACATGGCGCCCACGCTAATCGCGGGCGGCGCGTGCGGCTTCTCCCAAAGTGCTCGATGGACGATCCCACAGGCGCGCGTAGCAGCCCGGGACCCCGGCGCGGATCGCCGCGCGCGGCGCGGCCTGCTCGCGCTCGCGATAGGCGCTCGGCGAGCAGCCGACGATCTCGCGGAAGGTGCGGCTGAACGTGCCGAGGCTCGAGAAGCCGACATCGAGGCAGATCTCGGTCACCGGCCGATCGGTCTCGCGCAGCAGCGCCATCGCGCGCTCCAGGCGGCGGCGCTGCAGGTAGCGGTGCGGCGTCTCGCCAAAGGCCTCGCGGAAGCTGCGGATGAAATGCGCGCGCGAGAGGTGCACCGAGCGCGCGAGCGCCTCGATGTCCAACGCGTCCGCGTAGCTGCGGTCCATCGCGTCGCGGGCGCGCAGCAGGCGGCGGTTGACGCTGTGAGGCCGCTCGGCGCCCATCGGAGGCCACGCTAGCGGCTGCCGGCGGACGGGTGCGAGATCATGTCGGCATGAACGCGCTCTCGGAGTACATCCGCGAGCAGGCCGCCGAGCAGCGCTCGGCGGGCGGCACGCGGCCGGACGACCCGCGCTACGCGCAGAGCGCCGAGGCGCTCGAGGCGCTCGCCGACTACGCCGATGCGGCCGCCGAGCAGGAGATGTTCCAGATGCGCTACCTGCTCTCACACCACGTGTCCGACGGGCGGTTCATGTGGCGCGACGGCCAGTGCGGGCGCTCGATCTCGTACTTCGGCTTCGACGCGCCGGTTCGCGACGAGTCGGATCTCGAGCTGTTCCTGATGGACCTCTGCAGCATCGCCAAGTCCGACGCGACGCGCTACATCGGCGAGCACGAGGAGCACTTCGACCGCGCCGACGCGAGCGCGATCGCCGAGCGCTTCGGGATCGGCGTCGAGGACGTGCACCGCGCGCTGGACACCGGCCGGCGCTACGAGCAGCTGTTCATCGTCGGCATCCCGCACGAGCACGACGTCGACGACGCGGCGCGCGCGGAGCTCGAGTCGATCGACGGCGTGATCGTCGCCCCCGGCGAGCAGGAGTCCTACGGCGACGCACCGCCGCTGCTCGTCAAGAACCTGCCGGCCGAGAGCGAGGACGACGCCCGCGAGCGCGTCGCGCGGATCGTCGCGATCGCGCCCGAGGCGCTCGGCGTCACGCCCTCGCCACGGGTGCTCTGAGCAGCGGTGCCCGAGAACGCGCCGGCACCGGACGGCGCGACCGCGGCCGGCCGCGACGAGCCGGCGACCCCGCTGGCGGCCGGCACGCTGGCGATGTGGCGGCTGGAGGCGCTGGTGAACGCCGCCGTCCTGGTCGTCGCGGCGAGCGCGCTCGGCGCGGGCGTCGAGGCGCTGATGCCGTGGCTGCCGCTGGTCGCGGCCGTCGCCGGGCTGGCCTACGCCGCGGTGGTGCCGCCGACCCGGTTTCGCCGCTGGCGCTGGGCGCTGCGCGACGAGGAGCTCGCCCTCGTGCACGGCGTGTGGAGAATCACGCGCACGATCGTGCCGCTCACGCGCATCCAGCACGTCTCGGTCGAGCGCACCGGCTGGACCGACCTGTTCTCGCTCGTGCGCGTGCACGTCCACACGGCCGCGGGCACGACGACGATCCCCGGGCTCGAGCGTGCGCGCGCCGACGACGTGCGCGACCGGATCCTCGCTCGCCTGCGCACGCCCGATGACCTCTGAGCCGGCGCGGCACCTGCACTACGCCGCGATCGCCGTCGACGCGGTGCGGGCGGCGCTGCGGCTCGTCGTCGGCGCACTGCTGGTCGCGCTTGTCAACGGCAGCACGCCGGGCACCGCGGCGCTCCTGGCGCTCGCCGCGATCGCCGCCGGCGCCGTCGTCAGCTACGCGCAGTGGCGAGCGACGACGTACTGGCTCGACGACGTCGCGCTGCGCCACCGCTCCGGCGTCTTCACGCCCGACGAGAAGCTCGTGCCGCGCACCCGCGTGCAGGGCGTCGACACGGCGACCGGTCCGCTCCAGCGGCTGTTCGGCGTCGTCGAGCTGCGCGTGCAGGTCCCCGGCGCCGCCGACGAGGACGAGGTCGTGCTCACGGCGGTCACGCACGACGAGGCCGCCCGCCTGCGCCGGGCGCTCGGCCAGCCCGAGCCGGCGGCGCCCGATGCGCACGTGCGACTCGGGATGCGCGGGCTGCTCGCGGCGGCGCTGACCGGTCCGCAGATCGGCGTCGCGCTGTCTGCGGTCGCCGGCGTCTTCGCGCTCGCAGACGACGTGATCGACATCGAGCAGGACGGCGAGGGCCTGATCTCCCGCCTGGACTCGCCGACGGCGGTCCTGCTCGCGGCGGCGGTCGTGCTCGGCGCCGCCTACCTGCTGTCGTTTCTCGCCGCGATCGTCGTCTTCGCGCGCTTCGAGGTCGAGCGCGACGCGCAGGTGCTGCGCGTGCGCCGCGGCCTGCTCGAGCGGCGTGCGCAGAGCATGCCGCTGTCGCGCGTCGACGGCGTCGTGATCGTCGAGGGACTCGCGCGCGGGCCGCTCGGGCTCGCCGCGCTGCGCCTGGAGAGCGTCGCGCACGGCGGCGAGGCGTCGGCCGGGCGCACGCTGCTGCCGCTCGTGCGCCGGCGCGACGCCGAGGCGGTGATCGCCCGGCTCGTGCCGCAGCTCGCCGTCGGGCCGGGAACCCTCGAGCGCCCGCCCCGGCGCGCGCTGCGGCGCTTCGTGCTGGCGCCGACGCTCGCCGGCGCGCTCGCCGGCGCGCTGCCGGCGCTCGCGCTGACGAGCGCCGCCTGGCCGGCCGCGCCCGCGCTCGCGCTCGCCGGCGCGGCCAGCGGCCTGCGCCGCTACCGAGCGGCCGGCGTGCGGCTGGCGGGCAACGTCGTCGTCGTGCGCGAGGCCAGGCTGGCGCGCCGTACGCTGCTCGCGCGCCGCCACCGCCTGCAGCAGCACGAGCTGCGCCGCACGCCGCTGCAGGCACGAGCCGGACTCGCCGACCTGCGCGTGACCGTCGGCTCGGGCGGCGACGGCCGCGCGCGCCACCTCGAGTCGGCGACCGCCGAGGCGGCGTTCGCGGCGCTGCGGCGCTAGCGGTGCGACCGGTCGGCCGGCGCGGGCGCTCAGCGCCGCACGTCCTCGCAGTCCTTGGAGATCCTGTCGCGTGCGTCGGCGAGGACGACGTCGCGGCCGCGCCCGCAGGCGACGCGATCGAAGCTCTTGTCGACGACGTTGATGCGATCGTTGCCGGGCCCGCCGTCGATGCGGTCGGAGCCGAGGTTGCCGAAGATCGTGTCCCTGCCGGGCCCGCCGAGGATGCGATCGTTGCCGCGGTCGCCGGTGATGTGGTCGTCGCCGGCGTCGCCCCAGATCGTGTCGTTGCCGCGCCGTCCGGCGATCAGGTCGTCGCCGGGTCCGCCGTGCAGCCGGTCGTTGCCCTGGTCGCCGTCGACGTAGTCGTTGCCCCCCAGCCCGTAGATCCGATCGCCGCCGCCGCGACCGAAGATCGAGTCGTCGCCCGGCGTGCCGAGGAGCACCTCGGCGTGGCGGGTCCCGCGGATCGTCTGCGCGCTCGTCGTGTCGTTGTCGGGCTCGGCCGCGATCGCAACGACGTTCTCGCAGCCGGTGAGCGCGTCGCGGGTGGGCGCGTCGGCCTCGACGTAGACGGTGTCGTTGCCGTCGCCGCAGTCGACCGTGTCGGCGCTGTCGTCGGCCGCGCGGATCGCGTCGTCGCCAGGCCCGCCGTCGATCAGGTCGGCGCCGTTGCCGCCGACGAGCTCGTCGCCGCCCTCGTGGCCGAACAGCTCGTCGCCGCCCGAGCCGCCGTCGAGCCTGTCGTTGCCGTGGTGGCCGTACAGGTGGTCGTTGCCGGCGTCGCCCTTGACCGTGTCGTCGCCCTCGTCGCCCTCGAGCCGGTCGCCGGCGCGGCCGCCGTCGATCAGGTCGTTGCCCGGCCCGCCGCGGATCCGCTCGGCGCCGGTCTCGCCGTAGAGCTGGTCGTCGCCGTCGCCGCCGAGGATCATCTGATCGGAGCCGCGTCCGCCCCTGATGACGTCGTTGCCGGCGCCGCCGTCGAGCAGCTTGTCGTCACCGAAGCCCTTCTCGATGATCGCGTCGTTGCCGTCGCCGCCGTAGATGGTGTCGTCGCCGTCGCCACCGTCGAGCCTGTCGTCTCCCTCCTCGCCCTGGATCGTGTCGTTCCCGGTGCCGCCGTTCGCGTTGTCGTTGCCCAGCCCGCCGCGCATCTCGTCGTCGCCGGTGCCGCCGAGCATCAGGTCGTCGCCCTCGCCGCCGAGGATCCGGTCGCTCGATGCGCCGCCGGACAGCTGGTCGTTGCCGGGGCCGCCGTCGAGCACGTCGCGGTCGCGCCCGCCGCGCAGCACGTCGTCGCCGCCGAGGCCCACGAGCCGGTCGGGCCCGCGCGTGCCGGTCAGCCGGTCGGGTCCCTCGGTGCCGCGGATCAGCGCGATCCCGGGCTGCACGACGAGATCGCTGGGAGCGCTGCCGGGCAGCCTGACGAGCCCGATGCGGCCGCGCGAGAAGGGGCTGACGAGCGAGACCGTGGCCGCTCCGGCGTCGGCGAACAGGATGCGGGTCGCCGTCGGGTTCCAGGCGCCGCGACCGGGTCCTCTGCCGGCCGCGAGCCGCAGCACCCGGCGCGTGCGCAGCTCGACGATCGCGCCGGCGCGACCGCCGGGCGCCGCCCCGACGACGAGCCTCGTGCGGCCCGGCGAGAGCGTCAGCCCGCCGCCGGCGCCGGCGGGCAGCCGGATCGCGCGCCGGCTGACGCGGCGCCTGCCGCGGGGGATGACGCGCAGCCGCCGGCGTGCGGTGACGTACGTCGTGGCGTCGTCGGCGATCGCGACGCCGAACGCGCCCTTCAGCCGGACGCGACGCCGCAAGCGGTTGGAGCCGAGCTCGACGATCGCGACCTCGCCGCTGCGCAGCGCGACCGCGGCCAGCCGCCCGTTGTGACGGACCGCGAGCTGACCGCCCTCGGCCGGCAGCCGGACCGCCGCGCGCTGGGCGAGGGTCTCGGCGTCGAGCACCAGCAGCTGCGTGCCACGCACGGCGTACAGCGTCTCGCCCGCCGGCGAGAGCTCGAGATCCGCGACCTCCGGCGCCGGCCCGAGCCTGCTGCGCCCGGTCTCCAGGCGCGAGTTGACGTCGACGGCGACGACCTCTCCTCCCGCCGAGACGTACCCGCTCCTGCCGTCGCGCGAGATCGCGACGGCGCGCGCGGGTCCCGGCAGCGCCAGCCGCGCCACGCCCTCGTTGCCGGGGATGCCGAGGTAGACGAGCTCCGGCGTCCCGGTGGCGACCAGCGTCACGCGGGCCGCCGCACCCGGGGCGGTCGCGAGCACCAACAGCGCCACGGCCCCCGGCAGGACCCTGCGCACCGGACTCCGCCTGCCGTCAGGACAGCCCATCCGGCGCACAGCATTCCCTACGAGGGAGGCGAACGTACCCGGTTGGCGCGTTTGCCATCCTGACCGCATCGCCGCCGCCACCGTACGCGCGCTGCATACCACGCCCGTGAAGGGCCTGCAGGTCGTCGCGCGCGAGCAGATCGAGCTGACGCGCGACGGGGCCGACGAGGATCGCCGCTTCTACCTCGTCGACGAGCGCGGCCGGATGGTCAACTCCAGGCAGCTGGGCACGCTCAACGAGGTCGTGGCCGACTACGACGCCGGATCGCGCACGCTCGCGCTGCGCTTCCCCGACGGCGCCTGCGTGCGCGCCGAGATCGAGCTCGGCGCGCCGCTGCAGACGAGCTTCTACTCTCGCCCGGCGCAGGCGCGCGAGCTGCTCGGGGACTTCGGCGCGGCGCTGTCCGATCACGTCGGGCGTGCCGTGCGGATCGTCGAGGGCGTCGACCGCCGCGGGGTCGACCGCGGTCGCGCGGGAGCCGTCAGCCTCGTCTCGCAGGCGTCGGTGCGGGCGCTCGCCCGCGTCGCCGGCGGCGCCGCCGTCGACGAGCGGCGCTTTCGCATGCTCGTCGTGATCGACGGCGTCGGCGAGGCCCACGAGGAGGACACCTGGGTCGGCGAGCGGGTCCGCGTCGGTGCCGCGCTCGTCCGCGTGCGCGGCCACGTCGGGCGCTGCAACATCACCCACCGCCATCCGGAGACCGGGGAGCCCGACCTGCCGACGCTCGACCTGCTGCAGTCCTACCGCGCCGCGCTGGACACGACCGAGCCGCTCGCGTTCGGCGTCTACGGAGAGGTGCTCGAGCCCGGGCGCGTCGCCGTCGGCGACGCGGTCCGCCTCGAGCGACCGCCCACGGGCCGGCGCTGAGGCGCGCGGGCCGCTCCGCCCGCAGGCGTCCTACGCCGCGACCGCCTCCCGCGGCGCGGGCTCCCGCTCGCCGGACGCCTCCTCGAGGAAGGCGCGCACGTCGGCGTTGAAGCGCGCCGGGCGCTCCATCTGCGGGACGTGGCCGGTGTCCTCGTAGACGACCTTGCGCGCGTCGGGGATCAGCCGCTCGAAGACCGAGGCGTCCTTCAGCGGCACGAGGCGGTCCTTGTCGCCCCAGACGATCAGCGTCGGGCAGGAGATCTGCTCCAGCCGGTCGCGCAGCGGGTAGAAGCACATCGCCTCCAGCGCGCCGGAGAACCCCGGCCTGCCGGAGCCCTCGACCTGCTCGACCGCGAGCGGGCCCGGCAGCTTCGCCGGGTGCGCGGCGACGAGCAGCAGCAGCGCGTGGCGCAGCCGCGGGCGCAGCGCGACCTGATGCGAGCGCGACGCCAGCCAGCCGAGGCCGAAGAAGGCGATGTTCTCGAGTTTGTGGCGAATGCCCTGCGTGCGCTCGGTGCGGATGTACTCGATGCTCAGGCCGGCCGCCGCGACGAGCACGAGCCGCTCGACGCGCTCGGGGTGGTTGATCGCCAGCTCGGCTCCGATGAAGCCGCCCATCGAGTTGCCCACGATCTGCGCGCCGTCGATCCCAAGCTGGTTCATCAGCTCGTCCACGCACTCGGCGTAGCCGCTGATCGAGATCTCCTCGGCGGGCATCTCGGACTGCCCGAAGCCCGGCAGGTCGACGCCGATCACGCGATGGTCGCGGGCGAAGTGCGGGATCTGCTCCAGCCAGTTCTGCCAGCAGCCCGACAGCCCGTGGATGAAGATCAGCGGCGGGCCGGAGCCGATGTCGACGATGTTCATCCAGCGGTCGTGGACGCGCATCCAGCGCAGGTGCTGCTGCCAGTCGACGTCCA
The DNA here is from genome assembly GCA_035551055.1 of Solirubrobacteraceae bacterium. Classification (GTDB taxonomy): domain Bacteria; phylum Actinomycetota; class Thermoleophilia; order Solirubrobacterales; family Solirubrobacteraceae; genus CADCVQ01. The sequence goes on along the minus strand of DASZOA010000180.1, from coordinate 1,020 downwards.
TCCACTCCGACCGGCCGACCGCCCCGTACGGCTCTTCCTGGCGCGTCGCCACGTGCGGGTCATACCCCACCGCTCACGCCGACATGAGCACGGCCTGGTCGTCCGACGCCCGCCGCATACGCCGGCCCGGCCGGCGATCGCGCGTCAGACGAGGTCGCCGCTGTGCAGCCGCGCGGCGCCGGCGGCGAAGAGCAGCGCGATCCAGCCGAGCATCACGCCGACCGCGGCGAGCGGGCCGAGCAGGACGCCGGAGCCGTCGCCGCCGAAGGGCTCGGCGTCGATGATCCCCGACGGCGCCCCCGTCGTGGGGCCGAACCGCCCGACCTCCGGCGCGAGGCCGAGCAGCGTCGGCTCGAGCACGAAGGCGACGAACAGCAGGCCGATGACCGCGACGACCTGGTTGCGCAGGACCGCGCCGATGCCCACGCCGAGCGCGCCGGCGAAGGCGGCGACGAGCAGGTTGCGCCACAGCACGTCGACGGCGTCGGAGAACGGGGCCGTCTCGAAGCCGCGCGCCGAGAGGATGACCGTGCTGACGATCATGATCGCCAGCGTCACGATCAGCGACAGCAGCGCGCCGGCCGCCGCGTAGGCGAGCATCTTGGCGGTCAGCAGGCCGGTCCGGTCGGGCGCCGCGAGGAACGTGCTCGTGATCGTGCGGTGGCGCCACTCGCCCGCCATGCCCATGACGCCGAGCAGGCGTTCTTTGCGCTGACCGATGGCGAGTCGGCGGCATGAGCGTCCTGGTCCAGGCCGAGCTGCTGAAGCTGCGCACGACGCGGACGTTCGTCGCGCTCGTCGCGGCGTCGCTGGCGCTGTCGCTGCTCGTCGTCGTGCTGAGCGGCCTGCTCGCAGACGACTGGAACGCGGAGAACGCGCGCGATCTGTTCACCGCCGACTTCGCGGGGCTGTTCATCGTCCTGCTCGGCGTCATGGGCATGGCGGGCGAGTGGCGCCACCGCACGATCACGAGCACGTTCCTCGCGGCGCCCGACCGGATCGCCCTGCTGACCGCCAAGA
>DASZOA010000179.1:0-6195 GCA_035551055.1 Solirubrobacteraceae bacterium | reverse complement strand
GCGGCCCGAGCGCTCACCCGTCCGCGCTCTTCTTCGTCGCGTGTCCCCCGAACTGCGCCCGCAGCGCGGCCAGCACGCGGTGCGTGAAGTCGCCGTTGGCGCGCGAGTAGAAGCGCGCGTGCAGCGACGCGGTGATCACCGGCGTGGGGACGTCGCGCGCCATCGCGTCCTCGATCGTCCAGCGGCCCTCGCCGGAGTCCGCGGTGTACCCCGACAGCCCTCCGAGCTCGTTGCCCTCCTGCTCGAACGCGCGCGCGGCCAGCTCGCACAGCCATGAGCGCACGACCGAGCCCTGGTTCCACAGGTGCGCGATCTTCGCGTTGTCGAGGTCGAACTCGGACTTGTCGAAGAGGTCGAAGCCCTCGGCGTAGGCCTGCATCAGCCCGTACTCGACCCCGTTGTGCACCATCTTGACGTAGTGCCCGGCGCCGCTGGGGCCGAAGTGCCCCCAGCCGCGGTCGCCGAGCACGCCGCGGCTGGCCTCGGTCGTCTCCGGTGCGAGCACGTCGAGGATCGGCGCCAGCCGCTTCACCGCGTCGCCCGGTCCGCCGACCATCATGCAGTAGCCGACCTCGAGACCCCCGACGCCGCCGCGCACCCCGACGTCGACGTAGGCCAGGCCCTGCTCGCGTAGCTCGGCCGCCCGCGCGCGGTCGTCGGTCCACTTCGAGTTGCCGCCGTCGACGATCATGTCGCCCTCCTCGAGCAGCGGCGCGAGCGTGTCGACGGTGTCCTGCGTCGGCTTGCCGGCCGGCACCATGATCCACACCATGCGCGGCGCGTCGAGCTCGGCGACGAGGTCGCGCAGCGAGCGCGCGCCGCGCGCGCCGGTCTCGCCGGCCACGCGCTCGACGGTCGCGGCGTCGCGGTCGTAGGCGACGACGTCGTGGTCGGAGTCGCGCTTGATCCGCGCGACCATGTTGCCGCCCATCCGGCCAAGGCCGACGAATCCGATCTGCGACGCCACTACAGCAGCTCCCGGATGCGCGCGGTGAGCGCGCGCACCGCCGCGGCCGGATCCTCGCCGTGCAGGCGCAGCTTCTCGGCGCTGCGCCCGCGCGCGCGCAGCGTCTCGAGGTCGCCGAAGGCCTGGGCGTTCTTCAGCGTACGGAACGAGAACGGCCGGTCGGGGATCTCGGCGTCGCGCTCGCCGTCGTGCACGAGCACGAGGAAGCGCCCGCTCGGCGGGCCGCCCTTGTGCAGCTGCCCCGTGGAGTGCAGGTAGCGCGGCCCGTAGCCGAACGTCGTCGTCGCGCGCGTCGCGTCGCGGATCGCGGAGCGCAGCTCGGCGACCTCGGCGTCGACCTCCTCGCTCGGCGTCATGAAGCCCAGCAGCGCGACGTAGTCGCCCGCAGCGGCGTCGGCGATCAGCGCACGCAGCGCGTCGTCGCCGGCGTCCACGGGCTCGTGCAGCTCGCCGCCGGCCTCGATCTCGCCGAGGATCCTCGCCGTCGTGTCCTTCGCGGCCTGGACGTCGGGCTGGTCGAAGGCGTTGATGCCCAGCGCCCAGCCGGCGACGGCCGTCGCGAACTCGGCGAAGAAGAAGATCCGGCCCAGGTCGGCGGGACCGCCCGCCGAGAGCGTGATCGTCGGCTGGCCCGCGTCCGCCAGCGCCTTGACCCCCTCGTCGAGCGCCTCGTCGGGCGCCTGCATGTCGCGCAGGTAGCAGAACACGCGGTCCTCGCCGTAGACGTCGGGCGCGCCGAGCGGCTCGTCGGTCACCGGGATCGCGCCCTTGCCGTGCTTGCCCAGCGACTCAGCGACGAGCTGCTCGACCCACAGCCCGAAGGACGCGATCGGGTCGCCGACGACGAACGTGAGCTTGTCCCGCCCCTGCATCGCGAGCGCGGCCAGCGAGGCGCCGAGCCACAGCCCGCTGTTGCCCTCGGCCGTCGAGGCGACCGAGCACGTCTCGCCGGCGACGCCGGCGCCCTCCAGCAGCGACTCGAGGTCGACGCCCATGAGCGCCGCGGGCACGAGTCCGAAGTACGTCAGCGCGCTGTAGCGCCCGCCGACGTCGGGGTCGTTGAGGAACGTGCGCCGGAAGCCGCGCTCGGCGGCCAGCGCCTCCAGCGACGAGCCGGGGTCGGTGATCGCGACGAACTGCTCGCCGTGCGGACGCGCGCCCCAGAAGTGCTCGAACAGGGAGATCGTCTCGATCGTCCCGCCGGACTTCGTCGAGACGACGAACAGCGTCGTGGAGAGGTCGATCGCGCGCTCCTGCGCGAGCACCGCGCCGGCGTCGGTCGAGTCCAGCACGTGCAGGCGCAGGCGCCCGTGCTGCACCGCGCCGAAGGAGCGTCGCAGGACCTCGGGCGCCAGGCTCGAGCCGCCCATCCCGAGCAGGAGCGCGTCGGTGAAGCCGTCCTCGGCCGCCTGGCGCGAGAACGCCTCGAGGTCGTCGATCTCCTCGGCGTACGTCTCGTGCGCGTTCAGCCAGCCCAGCCGGTCGGCGACCTCGGGCTGCCCGGGCGGGCCCCAGAGCGTGTCGTCCTTGGCCCAGATGCGGCGCGCGACGCGCTCGGACGCGGCGCGGCCGCCGAGCTCGGCGATCAGCGGCTCGAGCTCGTTGGGCAGCGAGGCGTCGATCGCCTCCGGGCGGCCGGTGAAGATCGCCTCGCGCTTGGCCTCGATCCCGGCGAGCAGCTTCTCCATCGGCGTGACGAACGCGTCGACGCCCTCGCGCAGGAGCGTGTCGGTGACGTCGCCCATGTCGACGCCCGCCTCCGCGAGCGCCTCGAGCACGGGCGCCGGGTCCTCGCGCACGGTCTCGCCGCGCACGTCGAGGTGCTCGGTGCAGGCCAGCAGCGTCTGCATCGGCATCGTGTTGACGGTGTCGGGCCCGACGAGCTCCTCGACGTACTTCGTCTCCGGGTAGCTGGGGTTCTTGACTCCGGTCGAGGCCCACAGCGGCCGCTGGACGTGCGCACCCGCGCCGCGCAGCTGCGCGAAGCGCTCGCCGTGGAAGATCTCCTCGAAGCGCCGGTAGGCGGCGCGCGCGTTGGCGACCGCCGCGCCGCCCTGCAGGTCGCTGCGGCCGATCGCCTCCAGGCGCTTGTCGACCTCGCTGTCCACGCGCGAGACGAAGAACGACGCCACCGAGCGCACGTCGAGGTCCGAGCCCTCGGCATGGCGGCGCTCGAGCCCCTTGATGTAGGCCTCGGCGACGGTCGCGTAGGCCTCGACGGAGAACAGCAACGTCACGTTGACGTTGATGCCCTCGTAGATCGCCTGCTCGATCGCGGGCAGCCCCTCCGGCGTGCCGGGGATCTTGATCATGACGTTCGGCCGGTCGACGCGGCCCCAGTACTCGCGCGCCTGGGCCAGCGTGCGCTCGCAGTCGAAAGCGAGGTCGGGATCGACCTCGAGCGAGACGTAGCCGTCGTCGCCGTCGAGCTCGTCGAACACCGGCCGCAGGACGTCGGCGGCCTCCTGCACGTCCTGGATCGCGATCTCCTGGTAGATCGCGCGAGCCAGGGCGCCGGTCCGGGCGATCTGCTCGATCTGCTCGTCGTAGTCCTGCGAGCCGAGGATCGCCTTCTCGAAGATCGCCGGGTTGGACGTCACGCCGCGCAGGCAGTCCTCCTCGACCATCCGCCGCAGCTCGCCGCCCTGCGTCAGCGAGCGCCGGATCTGGTCCAGCCAGGGGCTCGTCCCGGACGCCGTCAGCGCTGCCAGGCGCGGGTTGGTGTTCACCGCTTGGCTCACCAGCTTGCCTCCATTCCGTCACGTTCCATGTCTAGGACCTTTCCCACGCGGCGGACATGGCGCTCCTCGCCGCTGAACTGCGCCGCGCAGAACGCCGCGGTCAGCTCGGCGGCGATCGCCGGCCCGATGACCCGGGCGCCCAGGCACAGGACGTTGCAGTCGTCGTGGCTGACGCACTGCGCGGCCGTGTAGTGGTCGTGGGACACGCTCGCGCGGATACCCGGCAGCTTGTTGGCAGCGACGGCGACTCCGGCCCCCGAGCCGCACACGAGGATCGCGCGGTCGGCATCGCCGGCCGCGATCGCGTGCCCGGCGTCGAGGGCGATGTCCGGGTAGTCGTCGCGCTCGCCGAGGTCGATCGGCTCGTGTCCGCCGTCCGCGAGCGCCTGCCAGACCGTCTCGCGCAGCGCGGCGCCCGCATGGTCGATGCCGACGGCGATCCTCATCTGGCAGCCGCCTCCGCCGCTGTCTCCGCCCGGTCGACCTCGAGCTCCTGGGCGGCGAGCAGCGCCGCGCCGCGCACGCCGGCGAGCGGCCCGTAGCGCGCCCGGCGGATCTGCGTGCGCGTGCCGACGCCGGTCAGCCGGTAGCGGCCGGCCTCCTCGCGCGCCGGCGCCAGCAGCAGCTCGCCGGCCTCCGAGACGCCGCCGCCGACGACGACGAGCTCGGGGTCGAAGGTGTTGATCACGTTGGCGATGCCGATCCCGAGGCGGCGTCCGAGCAGCTCGATCGCCGCGAGCGCGTCGAGGTCGCCGTCGTGCGCCGCCTCGATCACGTGACCGGGCTCCAGGCCCTGCTCGCGGCCGATCTCGTTCAGCGCGCTGCCCGACGCCAGCGCCTCCAGCGAGCCGGGCTGCGGGAACTGGTCGGCGTGCGCGAACGGCGCCAGGCGCAGGTCGCCGCCGACGATCATGTGCCCGATCTCGGCGGCCGCGCCCGTCGCGCCGCGGTACACGCGACCGCCGATGACGATCCCGCCGCCGACGCCGGTGCCGACCGTGAACATCACGAGGTGGCGGGCGACGAGCGCGCCCTCGTCGTCGTAGGCCTCGCCGAGCGCCGCGCAAGTCGCGTCGTTGTCGACGTAGACGGGCACGCCGAGCTGCTCGCGCAGCACCTCGCGCAGCGCGACGTCGTGCAGCGGGATGTTCACCGACGAGCGGATCCGCCCGCTGCTCCAGTCGACGACCGACGGGACCGCGACGCCGACGGCCGCCGCCTCGCCCGCCGCTCGCACCGCGGCGACGAGCTGGGCGACGAGCGCCTCCGCGCTGCTGGTGTCGGTCGCCTCGACGACCGGCTCGAGCAGCGTCGCCCCGTCGAGCAGCGCGACCGCGATCTTCGTGCCGCCGACGTCCACGCCGATGAGCCGTTGTGCCATGCGTCTCTCAAGCTACCCGGTGTCTTCGCCGCTGCCACAATGGGTAGCTTGCGCCGGGATGTCGGACCCCGGCACCACGTTCCTCAAGCTCGCCGCGTCGTTCGACTACCCCTTGTTCATCGTGACCGCGAGCGACGGGCGCCAGCGCGAAGGCTGCGTCGTCGGCTTCTCGACGCAGTGCAGCTTCCATCCGCCGCGCTTCCTGGCGTGCCTGTCGCGCGAGAACCGGACCTACCGGCTGGCGCTGGAGGTCGACGCCCTCGCCGTGCACCTCGTCCCCCGCTCGCAGGTGGAGGTCGCCAGGCTGTTCGGGGGCGAGACCGGCGACGACGTCGACAAGTTCGAGCGCTGCGCCTGGCGGCCGGGGCCGCGCGGGCTGCCGATCCTCGAGGGCTGCCCGGACTGGTTCGCCGGCGAGATCCACGCACGCCACGAGCTCGGCGACCACGTCGGCTTCTGGCTTGCTCCGTTCGAGACGCGCTACGAGTCCGGCGCGGACAACCTGTACTTCCAGCAGGTCAGGACGGACATCGAGCCGGGCCACCCGGTGACGTGACGCCGGCCGCGCGCAACGAGCCGCCGGTCATGCTGCGGCGGTTGGTTCCGCAGGCCGGGTCGCTGACCGCCGACGAGCTCGTCGCCGAGCTTCGACCGTGGCAGCGCGCGCCCGCCGGGCGGCCGCACGTCGCGGTGAACATGGTCCACACGACCGACGGGCGCGCCGCCGTCGACGGGCGCACGGCGCCGATCTCGAGCGTCGCCGACCGCCAGCTCTTCCACGCGCTGCGCACGCGCGTGGACGCCGTCCTGGTCGGCGCCGGCACCGCTCGCGTGGAGCGCTACGGGCGGATCGTGCGCGACGCCGCGCGCCGCCAGCAGCGCCGCGCCGCCGGCCTGGCGCCCGACCCGCTGGCGATCGTCGTCAGCGGCTCGCTCGACCTGCCGGCCGACCTGCCGCTGCTGCAGGATCGCGACTCGCGCGTGCTGATCGTCACCGCCTCCGAGCGCTCGCTGGCCGAGGTGCGCGCCGACGTCGGCTACTTGCGCTGTCCGGGCGGCGTCGATCTCGCGATCGCGCTCGCGCAGCTGCGCGACGCGCACGGCGT
>DASZOA010000178.1:0-5699 GCA_035551055.1 Solirubrobacteraceae bacterium | reverse complement strand
CGCGGCGCGCCGCTCCTTGCGGTTGACCTTGAAGGTGTAGTGGCGCGGCGAGGGGCCGAAGATCGTCCCGCCGCCGGTCCACAGCGGCGAGCGCGTCGAGCCCGCCCGGGCGCGGCCGGTGCCCTTCTGGCGCCACGGCTTCGCGCCGCCCCCGCGGACCTCGCCGCGCGACTTCGTCGCGTGCGTGCCTCGGCGGCGGGCGGCGAGCTCCGCGCGCACCGACTCGTGGACGAGGGACTCGTTGAACGACGCGCCGAAGGCGACGTCGTCGAGCGAGGCCTTCTTCGAGCTGCCGAGGACCTTGGCATCAGCCATCGCTGCGCACCTCCACGACGCCGTTGCGTGGGCCCGGGACCGAGCCGCGCACGAGCATGAGGTTGTCGTCGGCGTCCAGGCGGACGATCTCGAGGCCGCGCTGGGTGACGCGCTTGTTGCCCATCTGGCCGGGCCCGCGAATGCCCTTCAGCACGCGCGCCGGCCAGGCCGACGCGCCGATCGCGCCGGGCGCGCGGATGTTGTGCGAGCCGTGCGACTTCGGTCCGCTGGCGAAGTTGTGGCGCTTGATCGTGCCCTGGAAGCCCTTGCCCTTCGAGACGCCGGTGACCTTCACGCGCTGGCCGACCTCGAACTCGTCGACGGTCACGGTCTCGCCGATCACGTGCTCGCCGGCCTCGTCGCGAAACTCCTTGACGACGCGCATCGGCGGCGCGCCCGCCTTCTTGAGGTGGCCGAGCTCGGGCTTGGTCAGGTACTTCTCCTTGACCGAGCCGAACGCGAGCTGGAGCGCCTCGTAGCCGTCGCGCTCGTGCGTGCGCACGCCCGTCACCGGGCAGGGCCCCGCCTCGAGGACCGTGACGCGCTCGACCGTCCCGTCCTCGAGGAACAGTTGGGTCATGCCGAGCTTCTTGGCGAGGATGGCCGGCATCGTCGCTACGTCGCCAGGCGGATCTCGATGTCCACGCCCGCCGGCAGGTGGTCGAGGCGCTGCAGCGAGTCGACCGTCTTCGGTGTGGGCTGGTGGATGTCGATCAGGCGCTTGTGCGTGCGGATCTCGAAGTGCTCGCGCGAGTCCTTGTCCTTGAACGGCGAGCGGATGACGCAGTAGACGTTCTTCTCCGTCGGCAGCGGCACCGGCCCCGAGACCCGCGCACCGGTCCGCGTCGCCGTCTCGACGATCTCCTTGGCCGCCGTCTCGATCGCCGAGTGATCGTACGCCTTGAGGCGGATGCGGATCTTGTTCTCTGTGGTGGTGGCCATTGCGGGGGTGCGGCGGGGTCTCGAGCGGCACGAGACGGCGGCACCGACCCATGGGGGCCCGCCGCGCGAACGCTCGTGTGCGGCCGCGTCTCCTTACTCGATGATCTCCGTCACCACGCCGGAGCCGACGGTGCGGCCGCCCTCGCGGATGGCGAAGCGCAGGCCGGCGTCCATCGCGATCGGCTGGATCAGCTCGATCTCCATCTGGACGTTGTCGCCCGGCATGACCATCTCGACCCCCTCGGGCAGGTTCGCCGTGCCGGTGACGTCGGTCGTGCGGAAGTAGAACTGCGGCCGGTAGCCCGTGAAGAAGGGCGTGTGGCGGCCGCCCTCCTCCTTCTTCAGGACGTAGACCTCGGACTTGAACTTCGTGTGCGGCGTGATCGACTTGGGCTTGCAGAGCACCTGGCCGCGCTCGATGTCCTCGCGCTTGGTGCCGCGCAGCAGGCAGCCGACGTTGTCGCCGGCGCGGCCCTCGTCGAGGATCTTGCGGAACATCTCGACGCCGGTGACGACCGTCGTCGTCGACCCGGGACGGATCCCGACGATCTCGACCTGGTCGCCCGTGCGGACGATCCCCTGCTCGATGCGGCCGGTCGCGACGGTGCCGCGGCCGGTGATCGAGAAGACGTCCTCGACCGGCATCAAAAACGGCTTGTCGAGCGCGCGCTCGGGCTCGGGGATGTACGTGTCCAGCGCCTCGGCGAGCTCGAGGATCTTCGCCTTGGCGGTCTCGTCGCCCTCGAGCGCCTGCAGCGCGGAGCCCGTGATGAAGGGGATGTCGTCGCCCGGGAAGTCGTAGGAGCTCAGCAGCTCGCGGACCTCGAGCTCGACGAGCTCGAGCAGCTCCTCGTCGTCGACCATGTCGGCCTTGTTGAGGAACACGACGATGTACGGCACGCCGACCTGGCGGGCGAGCAGGATGTGCTCGCGCGTCTGCGGCATCGGGCCGTCGGCGGCCGAGACGACGAGGATCGCACCATCCATCTGCGCCGCGCCGGTGATCATGTTCTTGATGTAGGCGGCGTGGCCGGGGCAGTCGACGTGCGCGTAGTGGCGGTTGTCGGTCTGGTACTCGACGTGCGAGGTGTCGATCATGATGCCGCGCTCCTTCTCCTCGGGAGCGTTGTCGATCTCATCGAAGGTCTTGGCCTCGCCGCCTCCTTGCTCGGCGAGCACCGACGTGATCGCGGCCGTGAGCGTCGTCTTGCCGTGGTCGATGTGACCGATGGTGCCCACGTTGACGTGCGGCTTGTCGCGCTCGAACTTCTCCTTTGCCACTGTCGATTCGCTCCTCTGCGTCTGTCGATGAACTGGTTGAAACTATCGAATCTGCTTGGTCAGGCAGCCTGCGGCTCGCCCATGCGGTGCGCGACGAGCTTCTCGGAAATCGCGCCCGGGACCTCCTCGTAGCCGTCGAACTGCATCGTGTAGCTCGCCCGCCCCTGCGTGTTGGAGCGCAGGTCGTTGACGTAGCCGAACATCTCGCTCAGCGGGACGCGGGCGGTGACCGCGAGCGCGTTGCCGCGCCGCTCCTGGCCCTCGATCCGCCCGCGCCGGCGGTTGAGGTCGCCGATCACCTCGCCGAGGAAGTCCTCGGGCGTCACGACCTCGACGGCGAACACGGGCTCGAGCAGCACGGGCTTCGCGCGGCGCGCGGCCTCCTTGAGCGCGAGCGAGCCGGCGACCTTGAAGGCGATCTCCGAGGAGTCCGTATCGTGGTACTTGCCGTCGACGAGCCTCACGCGCACGTCGACCATCGGATAGCCGGCCTTCACACCGGTCTCGAGCGCCTCCTCGACGCCCTTCTCGACGGCCGGGATGAACTCGGTCGGCACGGCGCCGCCCTTGATCTGCGAGACGAAGTCGAAGCCCTCGCCGGGTGCCGGCTCGACGTCGATGTAGACGATCCCGAACTGGCCGGAGCCGCCGGTCTGCTTGACGAAGCGGCCCTCGACCTTGCTGGCGGTGCCGCGGATCGTCTCGCGGTAGGAGACCTGCGGGCGCCCGACGTTGGCCTCGACCCTGTACTCGCGCTTCATGCGGTCGACGAGCACCTCGAGGTGCAGCTCGCCCATGCCGGAGATCTCGGTCTGGCCGGTCTCCTCGTTCGTGGCGACCTGGAAGGTGGGGTCCTCCTCGGCGAGGCGTCCCAGCGCGACCGACATCTTCTCCTGGTCGGCCTTCGTCCTGGGCTCGACCGCGACCTTGATGACCGGCGCGGGGAACTCGATCATCTCGAGCCTCACCGGCCGGCCCGGATGGCAGAGCGTGTCGCCGGTGACGACCTGCTTGATGCCGACGGCGGCCGCGATGTCGCCCGCGTAGACGGCGTCGACCTCCTCGCGGTCGTTGGCGTGCATGACGAGCAGGCGGCCGATGCGCTCCTGTCGGCCGGTGGAGACATTGAGGACCTTCGAGCCCGCCTCGAGCCTGCCGGAGTACACGCGGAAGTAGGTGAGCTTGCCGACGAACGGGTCGGCCATGATCTTGAAGGCGAGCGCCGCGAACGGCTCGTCGTCGTCGGGCTCGAGCACGACCGACTCGCCGTCGCTGCCGGACCTGTCGAGGAGCACGCCCTCGATCGGCTTGACCTCCAGCGGCGAGGGCAGGTAGTCGAGGACCGCGTCCAGCAGCGGCTGCACGCCCTTGTTCTTGAACGCCGAGCCGCACAGGACGGGCGTGATCTCGATCGCCAGCGTCGCCTTGCGGATCGCCGCCTTGAGGGTCTCGACCGAGATCTCCTCCTCGGCGAGGTAGAGCTCGGCGATGTCGTCGTCGAGGTCCGACAGCTGGGTGAGCAGGTGCTCGCGCGCCGCCTCGGCCGCGTCGGCGAACTCGGCCGGGATGTCGATGACGTCCTGCTCCTTGCCGAGGTCGTCCTTGTAGACGATCGCCTTCATGCCGAGCAGGTCGACGATGCCCTTGAACTCAGACTCGGCGCCCATCGGGATCTGGACGGGCACCGCGTTGGCGCCCAGGCGCGTCTCCATCGTCGTCACCGAGCCGTCGAAGTCCGCGCCGATGCGGTCCATCTTGTTGATGAAGGCGATCCGCGGGACGGCGTACTTGTCGGCCTGGCGCCAGACGGTCTCGGACTGCGGCTCGACGCCGGCGACGGAGTCGAACAGCGCGATCGCGCCGTCGAGCACGCGCAGCGAGCGCTCGACCTCGACGGTGAAGTCGACGTGGCCCGGCGTGTCGATGATGTTGATGCGGTGGTCGCGCCACTCGCAGGTCGTGGCCGCCGACGTGATCGTGATGCCGCGCTCCTGCTCCTGCTCCATCCAGTCCATCGTGGCGGCGCCCTCGTGGACCTCACCGATCTTGTAGGTGCGGCCGGTGTAGTACAGGATGCGCTCGGTCGTCGTCGTCTTGCCGGCGTCGATGTGCGCCATGATCCCGATGTTGCGGGTCTTGTCGAGCGGGTGTCTGCGTGGCATGGGTGGGTTCGTCTCTTCGGTCTGGTCTCGACCAACAAAAACGGGCCCCTCGGGCCCGCGCGCACGTCCGATCTGTGTCCGGCCCGTCGCGCTATGTGGTCGAGGAATCCATCGTCTGGCGCACTGCTGCTCCGGGGCGGGCGCGTACGAGCGCATCGGCCTCCGGAACGGCGGTGCACTATAGCAAAGGGGCCTTGCCCTCCCGAGGCGTGGGATGAACGTCCGGGGTCCCGCCACGGCGCTCGCGCTGGCCGGCGTCGCCCTGCTGGTCGCGGCCGAGCTCACGACCGTCTTCGAGGTGACCGTCGGGTCGCTGGAGGTCGTGAGGCGCAGCGCGACGGGCGGGGAGAACCACGGCTACGCCCTGCTCGTGATCGCGCTCGCCGCCGCCGCGATGGCGGCCGGCGCGGCCCGCGGCGCGCGCCCGCCGGCGGTCGCGCTCGCCGTGCTCGGGGGGGCGGCGCTCGCGATCGCGCTGGCGATCGACCTGCCCGACACGCGCGGCTCGGGCCGCCTGCCGGAGTCGCTGGCCTACGAGAACGCGCGGGCGCGCGCGGGGACGGGGCTTGCGCTCGAGATCGCGGGCGGCACGCTGCTGCTGGTCGCGGGGGTGTTGCTGGCGGTCGTCGACCGGCGCGGATGACGAGGCGCGGGCGGCGGGGGCGGGTGGTCGCGGAGGTCCCGCGCGCGGCGGGTCGCTCGATCCCACAGAGCGCGAGCGCGGAAATACCGTCGCGCCGTTCTCGCGGAGGTGCGCGCCGGTCTGCGCCGTTGATACGCGATGCTCCGACGCTCCGGTTCTCTGTCAATAGGCTCTGGTCGCTCGTCATGAGTGCGCGCGGCGGTGTCGTGCTGCTCGCGCTCGTGCTCGCCGCCGGCGCCGCCACGGCCCGGCTCGACGTCCTGGTCGATTCCGGCGCCGCGCGCGACGGCTATCGCGAGCGGGTCCTGAGCGACGATCCCGCCGGCTACTGGCGGCTGGGCGAGACCGACGGCAGG
>DASZOA010000177.1:0-4839 GCA_035551055.1 Solirubrobacteraceae bacterium | reverse complement strand
GACGCCCGACAGGATCAGCCCCTGGTAGAGCGCGCGCTCGACGTTGCCCGTCGGCGACTTCACCGCGAACGTCGCGATGATCGAGGCGAGGATCGCCACGCCGCCGAGCACGAGCGGGTACAGCGCGACCTGCGTGGCGTTGTCGCCGGCGAACGTCAGGACGCCGAGCAGCATGACCGCGACGGCGGTGACGGCATAGGTCTCGAACAGGTCGGCGGCCATGCCGGCGCAGTCGCCGACGTTGTCGCCGACGTTGTCGGCGATCACCGCCGGGTTGCGCGGATCGTCCTCCGGGATGCCGGCCTCGACCTTGCCGACGAGGTCGGCGCCGACGTCGGCGCCCTTCGTGAAGATGCCGCCGCCGAGGCGGGCGAAGACGGAGATCAGCGAGCCGCCGAAGCCCAGGCCGATGAGCGCGTCGATGGCCTCCTTCTGGGTGTCGTCGAACAGCGCAGTGAGCACGCCGTAGTAGCCGGCGACGCCGAGCAGCGCGAGGCCGACGACGAGCATCCCGGTGATCGCCCCGCCGCGAAACGCGCTGTCCAGCGCCGGCGCGACCCCGCCGCGCGCGGCCTCGGCGACGCGTGCGTTGGCGCGCACGGAGACGTTCATGCCGATGAAGCCGGCCGCCGCCGACAGCAGGCCGCCGAGCGCGAAGCCGACCGCGACCGCGATCGACTGCAGGAAGATCAGCACGACGAACAGCACGACCCCGACGACGCCGATCGTCGTGTACTGGCGGCGAAGGTAGGCGGAGGCGCCCTCCTGCACGGCGCGCGAGATGCCGGCCATGCGCTCGTTCCCCGGCGAGAGCGCGAGCAGCGAGCGCGTCGTCAGCGCGCCGTAGAGCACTGCCAGCCCGGCGCACACCAAGGCAACGACGACACCGTGGTCCAGCAGTAGATCACTCAAGGGAACGGCCTCCGTAAGTCTTTGATGCCAAGGGTCCGGCCCGCCGCGGGGCAGGCGTCAGCGGCCCCCAGCCCACGAGAAGACGCGCGCGGATACTAGCTGGCGGGCCGGACGGCGCGCCGCCTGCCGGGGCTGTGCGTGCCTACTGGCCGGGCACCCAGAGCCGCCCGCTCGACTGCGCCGGACCGGGCTCCTCGCCCGTCGCGGGCGGCTGCTCGGCCTCGCGCGCGGCACCGGGGGGCGGCGTGGCGCCCGAGCGGGCGTAGGCGAGCTGCAGCTGCGAGAGCGCGTCGCGCACCTGCTTGGCGTCGGCTCCGAGCTTCGGCTCGACGATCGGCAGCAGCGCCTTCGTCGCGTCGATCGCCTGGCGCACCTGCTCGAAGTCGGGCTCCTCCTCGCTGCCGGTCAGCCCGGCCTTGCGCGCGGCGAGGTTCAGCAGCGAGACGACCGTCTGGATCAGGATGTCGTCGACGCGGATCCGCGCGAGCTCGGCCTCGTAGGCGGCGCGCAGCTCCTCCTCGGTCAGGTTCTCGGGATCGACTCCGCCGCCCGGCGGCGGCGCGCCCGGATCGCTGCTCATCGCCGGCCCCCGCGTCGAGGATCGGCGGATGGGGTCGAGCGCTGGAGCGCTGTCATGCGGGAACCTCCTGTGCATAGGTGGTCATCGTCTCGCGCACGGTCTCAGCGTAGACCTCGCGCAGGTCGCCGCTCTCCAGCAGCGCCTGGCGCTGGCGCTGCGCGCCGTTGGGCCCCTCGAGCGCCACGTCGATCCGGGCCTCCTCGCGCGCCGGCGCCGTCCAGTCCCACAGCTCGTCGACGGCGGCGCGCGCCGGCAGCTCGGTGCCGCGCCGCAGGTCGATCATGTCGCCGTCCATGCCGTAGCGGATCGCCCGCCACATGTTCTCCTCGATGAGCCGGTGCGGAGGATCGTCGAACGGCACGCCGTCGTCGACGTCGCGCAGCGCCTGCGCCACGCAGGCCACGACGAACGCCGCGAGCCCCTCGGACTCGGCGGCCGTGATCTGCGCGTCGCAGATGCGCACCTCGACGGTCCCGAACGTCGCGTGCGGCCGGACCGACCACCAGACCTGCGTGTACTCGACGATCGAGCGGGTAGCGATCAGCAGCTCCACGTAGTCGCGAAAGGCGCGCCAACCGCCGAACGCGTCGGGCACGCCGCAGCGCGGGAAGGACTTCGTGAACGTCTGACTGCGCACCGACGCAAGCAGCGTGTCGAGGCCGTCGAGAAACGGCGAGCTGGCGCTCGCGGCGAGCAGCACCGGCAGCACCGGACGCAGGCGGTCGCAGACGCGCACCGCGCGGTCGACGCCGCGCACGCCGACGTGGACGTGCAGCGAGAACGTGTTGTTGCGCCGCGCGGCGTAGCCGAGTCCCTCGACGACGCGCCGGTAGTGCGCGGTGTCGATGTTGCGCTGCTCGCGGTAGTCGGCCCACGGGTGCGTCCCGGTCGAGCCCAGCGCCACGCCGCGCTCGGCCGCGAGCGCGAACAGCCGCCGGCGGCGGTCGCGCTGGCGCGCGAGCGCGTCGTGCAGGTCCTCGCCGCGGCCCGAGACGATCTCGATCTCCGACGAGATCAGCTCGCCGGTGATCGCTTCGAACAGCGCGACGTCGTGCTCGGCGGCGGCGTCGCGCAGCTCCTCGTAGCGCGGGACGAGGTCGAGCGTCTGCGGCTCGAGCACCGCGAACTCCTCCTCGAGGCCGACGGTGAGGTCCGCGGACGCGGCGAACATCTCCTCCGTCTTGTCGAGGTCGATGGACATTGGGGAGCCGGCGTGAACGGGGCTTCTACGTAAGGTAGAAGTACAGCGCGTAGAGCAGGTCGACCGCCGGCGAGGAGGTGTGGACGGTCACCTCCGGCGGCACCTGCAGCAGCGCCTCGGAGTAGTTGAAGATGATCTTCACGCCGGCTTCGACGAGGTCGTCGGCGATCGACTGGGCGGCGGCCGTGGGGACGGCGAGCACGCCGACGACGATGTCCTCCTCCTCGACGACGGCGCGCAGCTCGGAGGCGTGGCGCACCTTCGTCGGCCCGACGCTCTGGCCGATCTTGCGCTTGTCGGTATCGAAGATCGCCACGACGCGGAAGCCGTGGTCGGCGAAGATGTCCGACGAGGCGATCGCCTGGCCGAGGTGGCCGGCGCCGAACAGCGCGATGTTGTGCTGGCCGGAGGTGCGCAGGATCTTGCGGATCTGCGACACGAGCGCGTCGACGTTGTAGCCCACGCCGCGCTTGCCGAACTTGCCGAAGCCGGAGAAGTCGCGCCGGATCTGCGTCGGGTTGACGTGCGTGTAATCGCTCAGCTCGCGCGAGGAGATCGTCTCCTTGCCCATCTTCTTGGCCTGCGTGAGCACCTGCAGGTAGCGCGACAGGCGTGCGGCGACGCCGAGCGACAGGCGCTCACCGCCGATGGCTCCTCCATCACGCGACCGGGCGGGGTCCACCACCGTGGGAACGCGCTCGCCGGTCGTCATGGGCGGTCCACTCTACCCACAAGCCGGCGCAGCGCCGGCTCGTCGACGAAGTACTCGAAGCGCTCCTCGCCGTCGAGCGTGACGACCGGGATGCGCTCCAGATAGACCGTGTGCAACGCGTCGTCGGTCGTGATGTCGATCTCCTCGAACGGGGCGCCGACTCGCTCGAGCACCACGCGCGCATCGTCGCAGAGGTGACAGCCGGGCCTCCCGTACAGGACGATCTTCAAGCCAGCGCGCGTTCGCCCGACGCGTAGGCGTCGAGGACGAGGTATTCGGGGTATGGGCGGGCCGGCACGTAGCGCGCCGCGGAGGCGATCATCGCGGCGTTGTCGGTGCACAGCTCGCGCGGCGGGATGCCCAGCGGGACGCCGATCCGCTCCAGCCGCTCGCGCAGCGGGCCGTTCGCCGCGACGCCGCCGCCGACCGCGAGCCGGCGCAGCCCGCTTCGCTCGAGCGCCTGCTCGCAGCGCTCGGCGAGCGCCTCGACGATCGCGTGCTGGTAGCTCGCCGCGAGGTCGGCCGCCCGCTCGCGCGGAATCCGATCCCCGCCCACCCCGAGGTCGCGCATGCGGTACAGCAGCGCCGTCTTGACGCCCGCGAACGAGAAGTCCAGCCCGGTGACGTTGCGGGCGACGGGAAACGCGAACGCCCGCGGGTCGCCGTCGCGCGCCAGCCGCTCGAGCGCCGGCCCGCCCGGAAACGGCAGGCCGAGCAGCCGCGCGCCCTTGTCGAACGCCTCGCCCGCGGCGTCGTCGAGCGTGCGGCCGAGGACGGCGAAGCCGTCGTGCCGCTCGACCCGGGCGAGCAGCGTGTGGCCGCCGCTTGCGAGCAGGCAGACGAACGGCGGCTCCATGATCGGCGGCGCGCCGCCGAGGCGCAGGAAGTTCGCCGCGACGTGGCCCTGGAGGTGGTCGACGGGCGCCAGCGGCAGCTTCCGGGCGGCGGCGAGCCCCTTCGCGGTCGCGACGCCGACGAGCAGCGCGCCGACGAGCCCGGGCCCCTGCGTGACCGCGACGAGCCCGACGTCGTCGAGCGAGGCGCCGGCGCGCCGCAGGGCGTCGTCGACGGCGGCGTTGGCGAGCTCGAGATGGTGCCGCGAGGCGATCTCCGGCACGACGCCGCCGTACGCGTCGTGGATCCCCTGCGAGGAGATGACGTTCGAGCGCAGCTCGCCGTCGTCGCCGACCACCGCCGCACACGTGTCGTCGCAGCTCGTCTCGAGCGCGAGGATGAGCGTCATGCCGGCGAGGCGTTGGGAACGTCGTCGAAGCGTCCGTCGAGCGTCGACTGCGTGCGCCACATGACGACCGCGTCCTCGCCGTTGTCCTGGTAGTAGCGCCGCCGCCGGCCGGCCGCGCGAAAGCCGAAGCGCTCGTAGAGCTCGATCGCGCCGGCGTTGGACTCGCGGACCTCGAGCGTGAAGCGCACGCC
>DASZOA010000176.1:0-1608 GCA_035551055.1 Solirubrobacteraceae bacterium | reverse complement strand
GCGGGGTTCTTCGGCCCGGAGCTCGCGCGCGCGCGCCGCGCCCGGGCGCGCGGCGCGCGGATCGACGAAGAGCTCGCCGACGTGCTCGACCTGCTGCGCGTCGCGCTGCGCGCCGGGCTGCCGGTCGGACGCGCGATCGGGGAGGTCGGTCGGCGCATGAGCGGCGTGCTGGCCGCCGAGCTCGACGCCGCCGCCGCGCGGATGGCGCTGGGAGTCGCCCGCGCCGACGCGCTGCGCGAGCTCGTCGCGCGCTGTCCGAGCGCCGGCGTGGCGACGCTCGCGGCCGCGATCGCGCGCGCCGACCGGCACGGCGCTGCGCTGGCGCCGGCGCTCGAGGCGCTCGCCGCCGAGGCGCGCGCCGAGCAGGCGCGGCGCCTGCGCGACGCGGCCGCGAGGGCGGCGCCGAAGATCCAGCTCGTCGTCGCGCTCGTGCTCGTGCCGGCGGTGATGCTGCTCGTCGGGGCCGTCCTCGTGCAGGGTCTCGCCGCCTCCTGAACCCGATGGGTGAGCGGTTGACGGACCCGCGCGGGATCGGCGTCCCGCGAGCTGGACGCTTCGGCTCGCGGCGCCCGGAAAACTGCAGATCCTAGGCTCGCGTCCGCTCGCGGCGCCGCGGGAAGCTGGTCATTCGTCCAGGATCGCGTTCGGCTCGCGGCGCGATCGCTGGTACTGTGCCGCGCGGAAGCCGGGATCCGTCCCTCTCGCCGGACGTAGCGCACGGAATGCTCAAGGTCTGCATCGCCGACGATCACCTGCTCATCCTGGACGCGGTCCGCGCCGCGCTGCTGAAGTCCGCTGACATCGAGGTCGTCAGCGCCGCGCACTCCGGGGAGGAGCTGCTACGCCAGGTCGCGGAGCATGCGCCGGACCTCGTGCTGTGCGACCACCGGATGCCGGGCGTCGACGGCCTGACCTGCCTGAAGACGATCAAGCAGCGCTGGCCGCAGATCCAGGTCGTGATGCTGTCGGCCTCGGAGAACCCGAAGCAGATCGCCGAGGCGCTCGAAGCCGGCGCCAGCGCCTACATCGGCAAGCGCATCAATCCCGAGGACCTCGCCTCAGCGCTGCGCCAGGTCGTCGCCGGCGTCGTCTACCAGCGCGCCGCGGGGACCGTCGAGGAGCAGGTCGCGGCCGCGGGGACGAGCGAGGGCGACGAGCTGACCAAGCGCGAGCGCACGATGCTCGAGGCCGTCGCCCGCGGCCTGAGCACGAAGGCGATCAGTCGCGAGCTGTGGATCAGCGAGAAGACCGTGAAGTTCCACCTGACGAACATCTACCGCAAGCTCGGCGTGCACAACCGCACCGGCGCGATGCGCTACGCCTTCGACCACGGCCTCGTGCGGCGCCGTCGGGCGAGGCCGACGACGCCGACGACGCGGACGTGCTCAGCGCCTGATCGACCGCCGCGATCGCGTCAGATGCGCGGTCCCGGCGGGTGGTCCAGCAGGACTTCGACGTTACGCCGCTGCTTGGCTCTGGCGGCCTTCGAGGATACGGGGGCGAGCTGCGAACGGCGTAGGCAGCGCCACGGTGACGGCGAGCGCCTCGACGTGTGCCGGAGGGCCTTCACGCGCCGGCCAGCGCTCGCACAGGACGCGCATGTCGTCG
>DASZOA010000175.1:0-7822 GCA_035551055.1 Solirubrobacteraceae bacterium | reverse complement strand
CACGGTCCGCACCACGGCGCCCAGAGGTCGACGACGACGGGAACGGACGACGTCACCTCCTGCTGAAACGACGAGGCGCTCGCCTCGACGAGCCACGGCAGCGACTGATGACAGGAGCCGCAGCGCGGGACGCCCTTCGCGGTCGGGCGCACGCGGTTGGCCTTCCCGCAGTTGGGGCAGGTGATGATGCTCGCGGCGTCCGCGGTCGTGGTCGAGCTGCTCATGTCGCGCCTCGCTATACCGCCGTGCGACACGCGACTAACCGGTTTCGCCGTCCCGTCAGCCGGACGCCCGTCGGCCGCAGCGTGGCGACGGCGGGGACCTCGTCTGCCGTGCCGTCGTGCACGCCGCCCGCCGTCACCTCGAGCTCGTGGATCGTGCCCAGCCCGACGTGCAAGACGACGTCCATGATACGGCCGGCCGCGTCGTTCCCGGTGGCGGTGATCGCGAGGTGGTCCTGCTCGCCGTGCGCGTTGCCCCGCCGCGGATCGCGTGGGATCGACGGAGCGGTCGAGAAGAGCCGGATCGACACGCACCCGCAGACGCACTCCGCCATGACCTCGCACTGGTCGAACTGGCGGGCGAGCTCCGGAAGCTCGCCGGCTTGGCGCACGAGGACGGGAACGCCGCGAGCAGGCTGACCCGCGGGACGCGCCCGCGCAGGCGTGGGGGAGGTTCCGCCAGGTTGGCCCGAGACGGTCTACCGGTCTGGGTCGCTGGGCGTCGTCACGAGGAGCCTCCGCGATGCCGCCGCCCGTCGCTATCCGACCTGCTGCAGGAACGCCACGCGTCGCCGATTCTCGCCGTCGCCGCGCGTCAGCACGACGCGTCGCACCCCGCCGAAATCGTCGACCGCCGCGCGGTAGCGGCTCACGCGGGCGGGCCGGCCGTTGCGGACCCACCGACGCCCCAGCGCGCGCGCCTCGGGGCAGCGCAGGCCCCGTCCGATCGCCCGGACGTCGTACACGCCGCGACCGCGGGTCGCGAGATCGCCGCAGCGCCGGGCGGTGCGCGGCGCGGGGATCGCCTGCCAGTCGGGCGACTCGTCGGCGCCGGCGAACGACGTGAGCGTGCGCAGCTCGCGCCCTCCGGCGGTCATCACGTGGATGTCGCCGTGGGCTTCGTCGGGCCCGCTCGTGTACGCCAGCAGGCGGTTGTCGGGCGACCACGCCGGCCCCTCGTCGTGGGCGGCGTTGCGCGTCAGCTGGACGCGATCGGAGCCGTCAGCGCCCATCGTCCAGATCTCCATGTCGCGCTCGGGGTTGCCGCCGTCGACGTCGGCGTTGCTCTCGAACGCGATCCGCCGGCCGTCCGGCGACCAGGCCGGCGCCGAGTCGTATGCGCCCTCGACGTCGAAGAGCGTCTTCAGCGCCCCGCCGCTGGCCTCCATCGTGAAGATGCCCCGGTCGGTGTCGCCGCGGGGCGAGAGGATCGCGGCGAACAGCACGCGCTTCATGTCCGGCGACCACGACGGATACAGCGGGTTGTTCGGCGGCTGGAAGCGCAGCGCGGGTTGCTCGCCGAACAGCCCCATCTGCCAGATCGACCCGACCAGGCGGCCGGGACCGCTGCGCCGAAACAGGATCCCCTTGCCGTCCGGGCGCCACGACGGCTGGCTCGACGCCTGACCCGTGGGGGTCCTCGTGAGCTGCCGGTGCCCGCTGCCGGCGGCCGTCATCCGCGAGAGCTCGAAGTTGATCGGCGAGTTGGGCTTGCGGATCGTGTAGGCGAGGTCGCGGCCCGTCGGCGACCAATCGGACTGGCGGTCGACATCCGGATTCGTCGTGAGCCGCCGAACGCCGCTGCCGTCGGCGTTCATGCTGAAGATGTCGAACGCGCGATCGACCCCCGGCGGCGGGTCGACGCGCTCGCTCGAGAAGGCGATCCGGCCGTTGAAGACGTCTGCCTCGGCGGCGGGCGCAACGATCAGGCACAGCGCGACGGCGAGCGCCGCGGCCGCACGCGAGTTCGGAGCGGACATCACGCGACCGTACGGCGCCGAACCGGCCGGCGCCAAAAACCCCAAAAGCAGCGCTTCGCATCGGCGTAGGGTTTGCGGTGTGACGCGCGGCTCACAGCACATCCTCGGCTCCGGCGGGGCGCCCGAAGCGGCGTGGGCGCGCGGGCAGATCGAAGCCGCGGTCGACCGCATTGCAGGGGCGCTCCTGGGGACCTTCGTCGGCGACGCGCTCGGGATGCCGTGGGAGGGGCGGAGGGGCGACGACGTTCCCGATGTGCTCGAGATGCGCGACGCGCGGCTGGGGCGCGGCACCTATACCGACGACACGCAGATGATGATCGCCGTCGCGGAGTCGCTGCTGCGCTGCGACGTCGTCGACGAGGAGGATCTGGCACGGACGTTCCTCGCCCACGCCGATCGTCGTCGTGGATACGGGGCCGGGACGCTGCGCGTGCTCGAAAGCGTCAGCCGCGGAACGCCGGTCGCCCAGGCAGCCGCCGAGGTGTTCGAGGGCCGCGGGTCGCTCGGCAACGGCGCCGCGATGCGCGTCGCGCCGGTCGCCGTGCGCTTCCACCCCGACCGGACGCTGGTCGTCGCGCAGGCGCGGCGCAGCGCACGCGTCACGCACACGCACCCGGTGGGAATCGACGGGGCCGCAGTCCAGGCGGCGGCCGTGGCGGCGGCCCTCGCAGACGACGAGCCGTTGCGTGCGGCGGCCGCGGCCTGCTCGACGGCCGAGGTTCGTCGCGCGCTCGACGACGTCTGCGCACGGACGCGAGGGCGGTTGGATCCCGCCGCGCTGCGCGCCACGACCGAGCCTGGCGTGAGCGCACGCGCCGACGACTCGGTCGCAGCGGCCGTCGTCGCGGGCTCGCGCGCAAGCGACTTCGAGCAGGCGCTCACGGTCGCGATCCGCGCCGGCGGCGACACCGATACGGTCGGCGCGATGGCCGGCGCGATCGCCGGCGCGCGCTTCGGCGCGTCGGCGATCCCGCGGCGGTGGCTCGACGCGCTCGAGGACGGCGAGCGCGGCCGCAGCCACGTCGAGACGCTGGCAGAGCAGCTCGCCGAGCGCTCGCTGTCGCCCGACAGGCGTGCACCCGCGGCGGGGCCGGGCTGACGGGCCAACCGCTGGAGGACGCCGCTTCGATCTGTACGCTTGTGCGACGCGAGTCTCGATCGGTCGGACGATTGGCCCGGACGAGAGGGAGGCGTGGGCCGCGCGGGGGATGCTTTTCGTCTCCCTCCTGCTTTCCGCGCGGCCCGTACCGAGGAGGGCGGCGAGGACGGGGGCTGGCTATGACCAGCACACAGGCCGAGCACTCGGTGGTGGGCTCGATGAGCGCCGCGATCTCGAACCACGTCGTGCATGCGATGAGCGAGTACACCGGTCGTGGGCCGACGAAGGCGCGCACGTACATCAACGATGACGTCGTCATCGTGGTGTTGCAGGACACGTTGACCAAGGGGGAGCGGCGGCTGGTCGGCGATGGTCGCGAGGAGATCGTGTTGTCGATGCGCAAGGCGTTTCAGGGCACGATGGGCTACGACGTCGTCAAGGGCATCGAGGAGATCCTCGGGCGCCGGGTGAGGGCGTTCTTGAGCGACAATCACATCGATCCGGACGTCGCGGTGGAGGTGTTCCTGCTGGCGCCGTCCGGCGCGGCCTGACAGGGCGACCGCGCGCGCGCTGCGGCGAAGACGCGCGCGCTGTGCGGTCCGGCGCTGCTTCAGCCGCCGGCGCGTCCCACGCGCGACAGGCCGCTCGGCGTGACGCTGAAGATCTCCACGAGGTTGCGACCCTCGCGGAGGCTGGCGGGCGGGATCAGCATCGAAAAGCGCGTCTTGTCGCGCACCGGATACGTTCGGCCGACGGCGACGATGCGACCGTTGACGCCGACGGCGAGCGGCCGGGCGGGCGCGGCGCGACCGCGGAAGTAGCCCGTGACGTAGACGGGAACCACGCCGGAGTCGGCGTCGACGTGGGCGAACGCGTCGCCGCCGTTGACGCGCAGCTGCGCCGGGCCGTAGCTGACCGGCAGCGAGCCGACGCGGCGGCCGAGGAGCTCGCGGTTCGGACCGATCCCGAACACCGATCGCAGCCCGCGCGGAAAGCTGCGGCGCTGGCGCGCCAGCTCCTCGTCGCGCGTGCGTACGAACTCGTCGAAGCGGATCGTGACCGGCTCGCCGCTGCGCCCGTGACGCACCTGCAGCCGCCGCTCCCGCCGCGCCGAGCGATTGCGTTTGCTGAGCGCCACGCCATCGAAGCGCGGCCAGCCGCGGGCGCCGAGGGCCGCCGCGATCGTCGGCATGATGTCGATGCTGCGCGCCGGCGCGTCGTCGATGCGGCTCGTGCGCTGGCGGGGGAGCTTGACGAACAGCGGGACCCCGGCGACGGAGGCGAAGTCGCCGCGCTTGATCTCCCGACGCGACCCCCCCGGGCGGAGTCCGACCCCGTGGTCGGCGGTCACGACGACGAGCGCGCGGTCCCACAGGCCGTGCGCCTTCAGCCGCGCGACGAGCCGCCCGAGCAGGCTGTCGGCGTAGCCGACCTGCAGCAGATGGCGCTGCGTCGCCTGCTCGACGAGGAAGCGATCCCTGGTCCACACCCGGTCGACCGAGCCGGGCAGCGTCGGCCCCGCGACGGGGTACTGGCGGCCGGACGGCAGCAGCCTCCACGGGACGTGGGGAACGACGAAGTGCGCCACGTGGGCCGGCGGCGACCCGTCCGGCCCGCGCACGCGGCGCACGAAGCGCTCGGCGTCGCGCAGCCGGTCGGCGAACAGGTCGTCGCCTGCGATCCGGCGCTGCGAGCGCCGGTCGCGGCCACGCTCCCGGCTAGCGCGCACGGGAGCCTCGACGCCGGCCTCCTGGCCGCCGAAGTCCTCGAAGTCGCGGTCGATCGGCGGCAGGCCGTCGGTCAGACCGCGCGGCAGGAGGAGGTGGCCCTCCACGACCGCCAGGTCCGACAGCAGCGCGCTGAGGCGCCGTGCCACCGACACGTTCGGGCGCTGGTCCTCGCACGTGCCGCAGACCCGCGTGATCGGCTCGAGCACATGAAGCGCGTGGTGTCCGCCGAGCAGCGTGAAGATGTTGCTCGGGTAGCGGCGCGCGGTGGGCAGGTTCGAGGTCGGGCGCTGGCCGGCGAAGATCGAGGGCACGGCGAGCTGCGTCCCGTCGGCGACGGTCGTCGCGTTGCGATACCAGGTCGACGTCCGCGCCAGGCGCCCGAAGCCGGGGAAGCTTGCGCCGTCGATGCGTCCCCGCGCGTTCATCAGCGAGGTGGTCGGCAGCTCGTCGAAGATCGCCAGCACGACGGGCGTCCTCGAGTGAAGGCTCGAGCGCCGGGCCTCGGCGGACGCGACCGTGAGCAGCTCGTGGACCGGCGAGAAGGCGAGGAAGGCCACGAGGAAGACCGCGGGCGCGGGGCTCAGCGCGGTCAGGAACGAGCGCGTCGTCGCGACGCGGGCGTAGGCGACCGCGCCGGCGGCTCCCAGCGCGGCGGCGCCGACGAGCAGCGGCACGGTGGCGCTCAGCACGCGCTCCAGCAGATCCAGAGCGAACACCGCCAGCAGCAGACCGACGAGCGCGACCTGCAGCGCCTCGCCGAGCGGCCGCCGGATGCGCTCGGCGAGGGCCACGACGAGGCTGAGCACGAGCGGGGGGATCAGCGTGAGCCCGAACGCGACGAGCAGGATGTCGGTGCGGGTGTTGCCGCGTACCACGAAGAACTCGGCATGGCGCCCGAGCTCGTCGAACAGCGGCGCCACGACCGCGAAGGCCCACAGGACGCAGAGGTGCAGCGCCCTGACGGCGATCACGCGCGCCCCGACGGCCATCAGCCGGCGCGCGGGTGGACGTCGTACAGGATCCGGTGGCCGGACGGCGACTCCTCGTGACGCTCGAGCCGGAATGCCTCGCTCAGCCGCCGCTCGAACTCCTCGCGCGTGTAGTCGCCGTGGAGGTCCTCGCGCTTGCCCGCGAGCAGGCGCTGCACCATCGGATCCTCGCGGGTCGCGAACTCGATCACGAGCGCGCCGCCCAGCTCGGCCAGCCA
This sequence comes from Solirubrobacteraceae bacterium, assembly GCA_035551055.1. Lineage (GTDB taxonomy): Bacteria > Actinomycetota > Thermoleophilia > Solirubrobacterales > Solirubrobacteraceae > CADCVQ01. Next base: position 1,805 of record DASZOA010000175.1, on the reverse strand, counting down.
GGCGACGATCTCGCCCAGCGGCACGTTGCGCGTGATCGCGAGGTGGTGGACGAGCGCGAGGCACAGCGTCAGATCCGGGCGTCCGCGGCGCACCAGCGACGCGCGCTCTCGCCCGCGCCAGCCGCGGTCGGGGGAGGGGTCGCACAGGTCGATCACGAGCGGCAGGACGCGCCGCTGGCCCTCGTCGGCGAGCGCGCGGTACAACCGGTCGACCGTCGCATGGTCGGCGTCGATCGCGAGCACGGTGCGCGCGTGATCGGCCGCGATGCGGGCAAACGTGCCGTCGTTGCAGCCGAGATCCCACGCCAGCTCACGCGAGCGCCGTGCGGCGGCGACCGCCACGAAGCGCTGCTTGGCGTCGGCATCGGCGTCGCTGTAGGAGTTGTCCTCGCGGTAGCCGGTCCACGCCGTCGCCCGCGGATCCCAGCGCAGGCGTGTGACGAGCTTGCGCAGGCGGCGGACGTTGGCGCGGATGATCTCCGGGCGAAACCCTGCGCGCGCAAGCTCGCCCCGCACCTCGCGCGCCGTGCTCGCCGCGTGGCGGCGCTCGAGCCGTGCGTGCAGCACGACATGGGTCGGCACGCCGCGGCGCAGCAGGTCGCGCAGCGACATGAGCGCGCGCGCCTCGGTCGGCGCGATCCCCTCGAGCGAGCCGCGCAGCCAGGGCTGGAAGGGGACGTTCTTGTAGGCCTGCAGCATGAGCGGATACAGAAACAGCTCGCAGAACTGGCGGTAGCCGATCCATGGCTCGTCCTGGCGCAGCCGCTCGAAGGAGCCGACGTCGATGTGCACGGGGTCGGTGCCGCGCCACTGAACGTTGTACGGCGTGCTGTCCTTGAGGATCAGCGACTCGCCCAGGCAGCGCTCGAGGATCTCGAGGTGCAGCAGCGCGGCGTCGCGCAGCATCGCGAACGTCCACTCGTAGGGGTAGGTCACGAACGGCACGCGCTCGTGTCGTAGGACCCCGGCGTAGGGTGGCGACACGATCGCCGGCGCTGCGCCGTTCGCCTCGGAGGTGCCGATGATCCGGCCCTCCCGGCTGAGCTCGGCAAACGCGGTCGACTCCTTGAGCGCCAGCCAATCCTCCCAGCCGGCCGGGCTCAGCGCGCGCAGCACGCCGCCGTCCTCGGTCAGGAAGACGCGGCTGGCCGGGTCGCGGAACGAGCCGGGCTCGGCCCGCGGGGCGCCGCCCCCAGGCGCCTCGCTCACTCCCGCCGCGGCTCGGACTCGGTGGCCGGTGAGCGGCGGCGGATGTGCAGCAGCTGCAGCAGGCGATGCCACCAGAGCTTCGCGGTCACCGCCACCGCGGCCGCACCGCCCAGGATCACCTGCAGGATCAGGCTGCCGGTGCCGGGATCGAGATACGCCAGGAACGCTTTCACATCGCGCAGCCTACCGGTGAAGGCGGTGTGAACGGCCCCGCTCGCCGCAAACCCACCGGGAGGTCGTCGGGCCGCCCGCCGCCGGACGGCGAGCCCGGCGCCTCGTCGAAGGCCACCGGCTAGGCTCCGGCGCCGTGCGTGCCCGCCCTCTCGCCGCGTCGCTCGTCGCCGGCGTCGTCGTCGCGGCGGCAGGGGCGCCGACCGCCGCCGCTGCCGCCACCGCGACCGCGCTGCAGCCGACCGCCGACGCCTACGTCAGCGGCGCGTCGCCCGAACGCAACTTCGGGCGCTCCCGCGAGCTGCGCGCCGGCGGGGCGCCGCGCACCCGCAGCTATCTGCGCTTCCGCGTGCCTCGCCTCGACGGAGTCGTGCGGCGCGTCGTGCTGAGGCTGCTGCCGGCAAGCAGCTCGGCGCACCGGTTGA
>DASZOA010000174.1:0-7814 GCA_035551055.1 Solirubrobacteraceae bacterium | reverse complement strand
GGTGGGCACCGAGGGCGTCCTCGGCGGCCAGGCCGACGTGAAGGGCGTCTCGGGCACGTGGCGCGACCTCACCGAGAACGTCAACTTCATGGCCTCGAACCTCACCGACCAGGTGCGCAACATCGCCCACGTCGCGACCGCGGTCGCCAGCGGCGACCTGACGCAGAACGTCAACCAGCTCGCCGGCAACCTCACGACGCAGGTGCGCGCGATCGCCGAGGTGTCGACGGCGGTGACGCAGGGCGACCTCACCCGTCAGGTGACCGTCGACGCGCAGGGCGAGATCGCCGAGCTGAAGGCGACGATCAACACGATGGTCGACCAGCTCAACTCGTTCGCCGCCGAGGTCACGCGCGTCGCGCGCGAGGTCGGCACCGAGGGCAAGCTCGGCGGCCAGGCGAGGGTCGAGGGCGTGTCGGGCACGTGGCGCGGGCTGACCGACAACGTCAACCTCATGGCCGGCAACCTCACGAGCCAGGTCCGCGCGATCGCCCGCGTGACCACCGCGGTCGCCAACGGCGACCTGTCGAAGAAGATCGACATCGAGGCCCGCGGCGAGATCCTCGAGCTGTCGGAGACGATCAACACGATGGTCGACCAGCTGTCCTCGTTCGCCGCCGAGGTCACGCGCGTCGCGCGCGAGGTCGGCACCGAGGGCCGGCTCGGCGGCCAGGCCGAGGTCGAGGGCGTCAGCGGCACCTGGCGCGACCTCACCGAGAACGTCCACTTCATGGCCTCCAACCTCACCGACCAGGTGCGCAACATCGCCCACGTCGCGACCGCGGTCGCCAGCGGCGACCTGACGCAGAAGATCACCGTCCCGGCGCGCGGGGAGATCGACGAGCTGAAGAAGACGCTCAACACGATGGTCGACCAGCTGTCCTCGTTCGCCGCCGAGGTCACGCGCGTCGCGCGCGAGGTCGGCACCGAGGGCGTGCTCGGCGGCCAGGCCGAGGTCGAGGGCGTCAGCGGCACGTGGCGCGACCTCACCGAGAACGTCAACCAGCTCGCCGGCAACCTCACCACCCAGGTGCGGGCGATCGCCGACGTCTCCACCGCCGTCACGCAGGGCGACCTCACGCGCCAGATCGCCGTCGAGGCGCGCGGCGAGGTCGCCGAGCTGTCGGACACGATCAACCAGATGATCGCCAACCTGCGCGAGACGACGCGCAAGAACGCCGAGCAGGACTGGCTGAACACGAACCTCGCGCGGATCTCCGGGCTCATGCAGGGCCAGCGCGACCTCACGACGGTGTCGCGCCTGATCATGTCGGAGATCTCGCCGCTCGTGAACGCGCAGCACGGCGCGTTCTTCCTGGCCGAATCCGACGACGAGCCCGAGCTGCGCCTGATCGCCAGCTACGGCTACAAGCAGCGCAAGTCCGTCTCCAACCGCTTCAAGCTCGGCGAGGGGCTCGTCGGCCAGGCGGCGCTCGAGGGCAAGAGCATCCTGGTCTCCAACGCGCCGCCGGACTACATCAAGGTCACCTCGGGGCTCGGCGAGGCCGAGCCGGTGAGCATCATCGTCATGCCGATCCTCTTCGAGGAGCAGGTCATGGCGGTCGTCGAGCTCGCCTCGCTGAGCGAGTTCTCGCAGATCTACCTGGCGTTCCTCGACCAGCTCGCCGAGACGCTCGGCGTCGTGCTGAACGCGATCATCGCCAACCGCCGCACCGAGGAGCTCCTCGTGCAGTCACAGTCGCTGGCCGAGGAGCTGCAGTCGCAGTCCGAGGAGCTGCAGTCCCAGCAGGAGGAGCTGCGGCGCTCCAACGCCGAGCTCGAGCAACAGACGCAGTCGCTGCGCGCCTCCGAGGAGCTGCTGCAGACCCAGCAGGAGGAGCTGCAGCAGACCAACGAGGAGCTGCAGGAGAAGGCCGAGCTGCTCAGCCGCCAGAACCGCGACATCGAGATCCAGAACGCGGAGATCGAGAAGGCGCGCGCGGACCTCGAGGAGAAGGCCGCGCAGCTCGCGCTGAGCTCGAAGTACAAGTCGGAGTTCCTGGCGAACATGAGCCACGAGCTGCGCACCCCGCTGAACTCGCTGCTGATCCTCTCCAAGCTGCTCGCCGAGAACCCCGACGAGAACCTCACCCCGAAGCAGATCGAGTTCGCCTCGACGATCCACACCGCGGGCGCCGATCTGCTGTCGCTGATCTCCGACATCCTCGACCTGTCCAAGGTCGAGGCGGGCAAGATGGAGATCAGCCCGGCGCCGATCGAGCTCGACGCGATCTGCGACTACGTGGAGCGCGCGTTCGGCTCGGTCGCCGAGCAGAAGGGGCTGGAGCTGCGCATCACGCGCGCCGAGGGCGCCCCCGCGTCGATCGTCACCGACGAGCAGCGCCTGCAGCAGGTGCTGCGCAACCTGCTCTCCAACGCGTTCAAGTTCACCGATGCGGGCCACGTCGAGCTCGAGCTCGCCGCGCCGCCCGCCGACACGCCGTACGAGCTGAGCATCACGGTCCGCGACACCGGCCTCGGGATCGCCGAGGACAAGCTGCGGCTGATCTTCGAGGCCTTCCAGCAGGCCGACGGCACGACGAGCCGGCGCTTCGGCGGCACCGGCCTGGGACTGTCGATCAGCCGCGAGATCGTGCGCGCGCTCGGCGGCGAGATCCGCGTCGTCAGCACGCCCGGCGAGGGCAGCGCCTTCACGCTGCTGCTGCCGGGCTACGTCGAGTCCGTCGAGCCGCTCGCGCCGCACGTCCCCGACCTGGCCGACGCGCCCGAGGAGGCGGAGGAGGAGGCGCTGGCGCCCGCTGAGCTCGACGTGCTACCGCCGCTGCCGCCCGACCCCGACGACGAGCTGCTGCCGGCCGTCGACGACGACCGCGCCCGGATCACCCCCAACGACCGCGTCGCGCTGATCGTCGACGACGATCCCGATTGCGCCGTGCGCGCGCTCGTCCAGGCCCGCGAGCACGGCTTCCTCGCGGTCGTCGCGCCGCGCGGCGGCGCCGGCGTGACGCTCGCGCACGAGCTCGCACCGGACGTTGTCGTGCTCGCCGTGCCGGTGCGCGGCGCCGTCGGCGTGCTCGAGCAGCTCAAGCGCCACCCGCGCACGCGCCACATCCCCGTCTACGTCTACGGGGCCGACGAGGAGCGCATCCCGGCGCTGCGCGCGGGCGCCGCCGGCTTCCTCCCGCGTCCCGTCGAGGCCGACGCGCTCGCGCGCACGTTCACCGAGGCGGCCGCCTTCCTCGACCAGCCGCAGCGCCGGCTGCTCGTCGTCGAGGACGACGAGGCGGAGCGCACGAGCATCGTCGAGCTCGTCGGCACGGGCGAGGACGTCGCCGTGACGGCCGTCGGCTCGACCGAGGAGGCCCGCGAGGCGCTCGACGCGCAGCAGTTTCACTGCATCGTGCTCGACCTCAAGCTGCCCGGGACGACGGGCTTCGCGCTGCTCGACCACCTCAAGGGCGACGAGCGCCACCGCTCGACGCCGGTGATCATCCACACCGGCAAGGAGCTGACCCGCCGCGAGGAGACGCGCCTGCGCCGCTACGCGGACTCGATCATCGTCAAGGACGCCGGCTCGCCCGAGCGCCTGCTCGACGAGACCGCGCTGTTCCTGCACCGCGCGCAGTCGGCGCTGCCGCCCGACCGCCGCCGGATGCTCGAGCAGCTGCAGACGTCCGACGCCGTCCTGCCGGGCAAGCGCGTCATGATCGTCGACGACGACGTGCGCAACGTCTTCGCGCTGACGAGCGCCCTGGAGACGCGCGGCATGGTCGTCCGCTTCGCGGAGAACGGCCGCGAGGCGATCGAGTCGCTGGACGCCGATCCGGCCGTCGACCTCGTGCTGATGGACGTCATGATGCCCGAGCTCGACGGCCACGAGACGACGCGCGCGCTGCGCGCCGACGAGCGCTTCGCCGAGCTGCCGATCATCTCGCTGACCGCGAAGGCGATGAAGGGCGACCGCGAGAAGTCGATCGCCGCCGGCGCCTCGGACTACATCACCAAGCCCGTCGACATCGAGCAGCTCATCTCGCTCATGCGCGTCTGGCTGTACGGATGAGGGGATGAGCGTCGACGATCACGACGAGGCCCGAGAGCGCATCGAGATCGATCTGCTGCTAGAGGCCATCCAGCGCCGCTACGGCTACGACTTTCGCGGCTACGCCCTGGCCTCGCTGCGCCGGCGGCTGTGGCACCGCACGCACGGCGAGGGGCTGACGACGCTCTCGGGGCTGCAGGAGCGCGTCCTGCACGACCCGACGTGCATGGAGCGCCTGCTGCGCGACCTGTCGATCAACGTCACCGAGATGTTCCGCGACCCGAGCTTCCATCGCGCGCTGCGCGAGCGCGTCTTCCCGCTGCTGCGGACCCATCCGTTCATCCGCATCTGGAACGCCGGCTGCTCGACCGGCGAGGAGATCTACTCGGTGGCGATCGCCCTGCACGAGGAGGGGCTGCTCGACCGCACGCGCATCTACGCGACCGACATCGACGACGCCGCGCTGGAGCGGGCACGTGCCGGGTCGTTCCCGCTCGAGCGGATGCAGCGCTACACGGAGAACTACCTGCGGGCCGGCGGCAGCGGGGTCTTCTCCTCCTACTACACCGCGTCGGGCGACCGTGCCCGCTTCGATCGCACGCTGGCCGAAGGTATCGTCTTCGCCCAGCACAACCTCGTCACCGACGGCTCCTTCAACGAGTTTCAGCTCATCGTCTGCCGCAACGTGCTCATCTACTTCGGACCGAAGCTGCAGGAGGAGGTGCTCGGCCTCTTCGGCGCGAGCATGACGCGCTTCGGGATCCTCGCGCTCGGGCGCAAGGAGTCGATCCGCCACTCCGTCCACGCCGCCGAGTACGAGCCGCTCGTCGAGTCCGAGAAGATCTACAGGCGGCGGTCGTGAAGCGGGCGCAGCTCGTCGCGATCGGCGCGTCGTGGGGCGGCTTGCACGCGATCGAGACCGTGCTCGGCGCGCTGCCCGGAGGCTTCGCGGCTCCGATCGTCATCGCCCAGCACCGCCAGTCCGGCTCGGCGGACGGGATGCTCGTGCGGCTGCTCGACGCGCGCTGCACGCTGCGCGTCTGCGAGGCCGAGGACAAGCAGGCGCTGGAGCCCGGGACCGTGCTCGTCGCGCCGCCCGACTACCACATGCTCGTCGAGCCGGGCGCCGTCGCGCTGTCCGTCGACGAGCCGCTGAACTACAGCCGGCCGTCGATCGACATCCTGTTTCGCTCCGCCGCGGACGCCTACGGCGAGCGCGTGGCCGGCGTCGTGCTGACCGGCGCCAACGCCGACGGAGCGGTGGGCCTGGCGCAGATCGCGGCGCGCGGCGGCACCGCGATCGTCCAGGACCCCGAGACCGCCGAGCGGCGCGAGATGCCCGAGGCCGCCCTGTGGGCGGCGCCGGAGGCGCGCGTGCTGGCGCTCGAGCGGATCGCTCCCGTCCTGATCGAGCTGGCCGGCGTGCGCGAGGGGTCGACGCCGTGAGCGCGGACACCGCGATCCTGCTCGTCGACGACCACGACGAGAACCTGCTCGCGCTGGAGGCGATCCTCGAGCCGACCGGCTACCGGCTCGTCAAGGCGAGCTCGGGCGAGGAGGCGCTCAGGGCGGTCCTGCAGGAGGACTTCGCGGCGATCCTGCTCGACGTCCAGATGCCCGGCCTGGACGGCTTCGAGACGGCTGAGCTGATCCGCACGCGCGAGCGCTCACGCAGCATCCCGATCATCTTCGTGACGGCGATCAGCAAGGCGCCCGAGCACGTCTTCCGCGGCTACGGCGCGGGCGCGGTGGACTACCTCTTCAAGCCGGTCGACCCCGTCGTCCTGCGCTCGAAGGTCGAGGTCTTCGGCGAGCTGCACGAGCGCGGCCGCGCGCTCGCGCAGCGCGAGGAGCTGCTGCGCGCGACGTTCGAGGACGCGCCGATCGGCATGGCTCGCGCCGACGCCGACGGGCGCCTGCGTCAGGTCAACCGCGCGCTGACCGAGACGCTCGGCCGCGACGCGGCCGAGCTGATCGGGCGCACGCTCGACGAGCTCGGCCCGGCCGCGGAGGCGGGCATCGACGCGCCGCAGCGCGACGACCTGCTCAACGGGACGATCCCGCGCTACGAGGTCGAACGGCGGCTGCGAGGCCCGCGCGGAACCACGATCCCGGTGCTCGTCACCGCATCGCTCGCGCGGCCGTTGCGCGGCGCGCGACCGGACCTGATCCTCCAGCTGCAGGACCTGCGCGAGCGCCGCCGCGCCCAGCGCGACCGCGAGCAGCTCATCCGCGCGCAGGCGGCGCGGGCGCAGGCCGAGGTCACGGCCGAGCGGATGCGGATCATGCAGTCGATCGCGGTCGCGGCGCTCGGGGCGGAGGACCTCGAGGAGCTGCTGCGCGAGCTGCTGGACCGGATCCTCGAGGCGCTCGACGTCGACCGCGCGGCGGTCGTGCTGACCGACGAGGCGCGGCCGCTCGTGGCGCGCGCGGCCGGCGGCGTCGACACCGTCGTCGCGCGTGCCGCGCACGCCCACGTCGACGAGATCGTCGAGCGCGTCGTGCGCGAGGGCGGTCCGCTGGCGATCGCCGACGTCAACGCGACCGGCCTGAAGCCGGGCTCGCTCGGGCCGGCGATCACGTCGCTGCTCGCCGTGCCGCTCGGCGAGGGCGATCGGCTCATCGGCTCGCTGCACGTCGGCACGCTGACGCGGCGCGACTTCGACGAGGAGACCGCGGCGCTGCTGCGCCTGGCCGCCGACCGCGCCGGGCTCGCGATCGCGCGCACGCGGCTGTACGAGCGCGAGCGGGGGATCGCGCAGGAGCTGCAGCGCTCGCTGCTGCCCAGGCGGCTGCCGCACGTGCCCGGCGTCGCACTCGACGCGCGCTACCTGCCGGGCGTCAACGGCACGACGGTGGGCGGCGACTGGTACGACGCGATCGCGCTCCCGAGCGGGCGCGTCGCGCTGGCGATCGGCGACGTCGTCGGCCGCGGCATCTCGGCCGCGGCGACGATGGGGCAGATGCGCAGCGCGCTGCGCGCGATCCTCATGCAGGCCGACGACACCGGCGCGATGGCCGGTCGCCTGAACCGCTTCGCACAGGCGCTCGGGCCCGAGGCGGTCATGACCACGGTCGTACTCGCGATCCTCGAGCCGGCCACCGGCACGCTGCGCTACACGAACGCCGGGCACCCGCCGCCGCTGCTCGTCGCGCCCGACGGCACCGCGCGCTTCCTCGAGGACTCGCCGTCGCCGCCGATGGGCGTCCTCGCGACGCCGCGCTATCCCCAGCACGAGATGCTGCTCGAGCCGGGGTCGACGCTCGTGCTGTACACCGACGGGCTCGTCGAGGAGCCCAGCGAGGTGCGCGACGTCGGCCTCGAGCGCCTGCTCGAGGCGGCGCGCGGCGCCGGCGAGGACGTGGCCCGGACGTGCGAGACCCTGCTCGAGCGCAGCCTGAGCGCGGCGACGACGCGCTCCGACGACGTGACGCTGCTCGCGGTCCGGCTGACCGAGACGCTCGGCGAGCACGTGACGCTCGAGGTCTCCGGCCAGCCCGGGGGGCTGTTCGCGATGCGCCAGACGCTGCGCCGCTGGCTGCACGAGGCCGACGCCACCGAGGACGAGATCGAGGACATCCTCATGGCCTGCAACGAGGCCTGCGAGAACTCGATCGAGCACGCCTACCGGTTCGGCACCGACCTGTTCGACGTCGTATTCGAGCGCGACGGTCGCGAGGTCGCGATCAGCGTGCGCGACCGGGGCGCGTGGCGGCCGCCGCACGACGAGCCGCACCGCGGCCGCGGGCTGCCGCTGATCCGCAGGCTCATGGACGCCGTCGACGTCCAGCCGCGGCCGGGCGGGACGACCGT
>DASZOA010000173.1:0-2815 GCA_035551055.1 Solirubrobacteraceae bacterium | reverse complement strand
GACCGGCCGACGTACAAGGCGCTGCACGCGACCGGCGGTCAGGCCGACGCGCACGGCTTCGGCCTCGTCGACCGCGACGAGCTGGCGGCGTCGCGCGGCGAGGCGTCCTACTACGCCTTCAGCCCGAAGCGCGGGCTGCGGTTGATCTCGATCAACACGACGGCCGAGGGCGACCGGCTGAGCTCCAACGGCAACATCGACGATCCGCAGTTTCGCTGGATCGAGCGGGAGCTGAAGTCGGCCGCCGGCCGCGACGAGCTCGTCGTCGTCTTCGGCCACCACCCGATCGGCAGCCTCACGAACGCCGCCCCCGACGAGAACGCCGGCGACTGCGCGCTGCGCGCCGTGACGGGGCCCGGCTGCGACCGCGACCCGCGCCGCTCCAGGCCGCTGCACCTCGGCCCCGACCTGCAGCGGCTGCTGCTTGCCCACCCGGGGGTGATCGCCTACGTCGCCGGCCACACGCACGAGAACCGGATCACCCCGTTCGAGCGCGAGCGCGGCGGCGGCTTCTGGGCGGTCGAGACGGCGTCGGAGATCGACTGGCCGATCCAGTCGCGCCTGCTCGAGCTGATGGACAACCGCGACGGCACGCTGTCGATCTTCGGCACGCTCATCGACCACGGCGCCGCGCTCTCCACGCCGTCGTCGGGGACGCCGGCGGCCACGTTCGACACCGCGACGCTCGCGGCGATCGCGCGCGAGCTGGCCTACAACGACCCGCAGGTCGGCGTCGAGGACGGTGCCGAGGGCCGCCCGCAGGACCGCAACGTCGAGTTGCTGCTGCCCGACCCGCGCACGCCCCGGAAGTGAGCGGCCCGCATGCGCTTCATCTCCGGCGCCGCCGGCGGTTGCCCGGAGATCAGTCGCCGAGCACCTTGACCACGAGCCGCTTCTCGCGGCGGCCGTCGAACTCGCAGTAGAAGACGGCCTGCCATGGGCCGAGGTCGAGCCGGCCCTCGGTGATCGGCAGCACGACCTGATGGTGGACGAGCAGGTTCTTCAGGTGCGCGTCGCCGTTGTCCTCGCCCCCGCGGTGGTGGCGGTAGTCGCCCGGGTCGGGCGACAGCTCGGCCGCGACGTCGTTCGCCGGCGGCCGCCACGACGGCGGCGCGAGCTTGTCGAGCCACTCCAGGGTGTCCTCGAGGATGCCCGGCTCGTCGTCGTTGACCCAGACGCCGGCGGTGATGTGCTGCGCCGAGACGAGCACCAGTCCCTCCTGGACGCCGGAGTCGCTAACGGCCTGCTCGACGTCGTCGGTGATGCGGACGAACTCGCGACGCTGAGCGGTGTTGAACGTGCGGTAGACGGTGTGGGAGCGCATGGCTCGTCATGGTGGCGCAGAACAGGTACGTTGCAGCGCGCGGGGATGACTGACTGACACGACGGAGGCCAGATGACAGCCACGCAGCAGCCTGACCCGTTCGACCCCGCGGCGCCGTCGACCGGTCCGTCCGGCCCACGTGCCGGCTTCTGGATCAGGTTCGGCGCCTACATCCTCGACTCGATCATCATCGTCGCGGTCTCGCTGCCGTTCTCGTTCATCGATCCCGCCCTGTACTACGTCGTCGCGCTCGCCGGGGGGATCGCCTACTACGTGCTGCTCGAGGGCGGCCCCCGGGGGCAGACGGTCGGCAAGATGGCCTGCGGGATCCGCGTCATCGACCTCGGCCGCGGCGGGCCGATCGGCTACGGGCGCGCCTTCATCCGCTACGTCGGACGGATCGTCTCCGGCATCGCGATCCTGCTCGGCTACCTCTGGATGCTCTGGGACAAGGAGAAGCAGACCTGGCACGACAAGTTCGCAGACGCCGTCGTGGTGCCGACCAGCAGCTACCCGGTCGGTTGACGGCGTGACGACGCCGCAGGCAGTCCGACCGCGGCTGCGGCCGCTGTCGGTGGGCGAGATCCTCGACGTGGCGATCAAGATCTGCCTCGCGCACTGGCGCACGCTGATCAAGGCCGTGCTGGTCGTCGTCGTGCCGGTGCAGGTCGTCAGCACGCTCCTGACCGCGGACTACACCGTCGACTCGTTCGACTTCGGCGCGAGCTCGGCGCAGACGTCGGAGGAGTCGCTCGAGGAGCTCAACCAGTACCTCGGGGGGCTCGCGATCTCCGGCGTGCTGCAGATCTGCGCGGTGCTGCTGGCGACCGCCGCCTGCTTTCGCGCGATCGCGCAGGCCTATCTCGGCGAGCGAACCGACTGGCGCAGCTCGCTCGCCTACGCGCTGCGCCTCGCGCCGGCGCTCCTCGTGCTCACGCTGCTGTACGTCGGCGGCGTCGCGCTCGGGACGATCGCGCTGCTCGCGCCCGGGGTCTGGCTGGCCATCGCCTGGGCGTTCGCGCTGCCGGCACTGCTCGTCGAGGACGTGCGCGGCGCCCGCGCGCTGGGGCGCTCGTTCAGGCTCGTGAAGGGGCGCTGGTGGCGCACCTTCGGGGTGATCCTCGTCGGCTTCGTCCTGGCGACGGTCGTCTCGACGGTCGTGCAGGCGGTCTTCTTCGTCGGGATCTTCGCCGACGCCGACAACGACGTGCTCGTGCTCGTGCTCAGCGCGATCGCGGGGATCGTCGGCCTGGCGATCACGACGCCGTTTCAGGCCGCGCTGGTGACCGTCGTGTACTTCGACCTGCGCGTGCGCAAGGAGGGCTTCGACCTCGAGCTGCTCGCCCAGGGGATCGGCGAGCGCGCTCCGGCGGCGGGCGCGGGCGCGCAGTCCGGGCCCGCGCCGGCGCCGGTCCTGCCGCCGCAGGAGCAGGTCGACCGCAGCGCGGCGCCGTTCTGGCCGCCGCCGCCCGGCTGGAGGCCGTCCGGCGG
>DASZOA010000172.1:0-1839 GCA_035551055.1 Solirubrobacteraceae bacterium | reverse complement strand
GCGATCCCGCCGAGGCGCACGTGGCCGAACGAGTCGACGCTGTCGCCGGCGGTCGCCGCGGCGCCGTCGGAGCGCGTCGCGCCCTCGGCGACGACGACGATCGAGAACGTCCTGCCGGTGCTCTCGTGCCGGTGGCGGATGTGCCCGCACACGTCGTCGACGTCGAACGGGCGCTCGGGCACGAGGATCACGTCGGCGCCGCCGGCCAGGCCGGAGTAGAAGGCGATCCAGCCCGCGTCGCGGCCCATGACCTCGCACACGATGACGCGGTCGTGGGACTCCGCCGTCGAGTGCAGCCGGTCGATCGCCTCCGTCGCGATCTGCACCGCCGTCTGGAAGCCGAACGTGAAGTCCGTCGCGCTGAGGTCGTTGTCGATCGTCTTCGGGACGCCGACCGTCGGAATGCCGGCGTCGTAGAGCTTGCGCGCGACGCCGAGCGTGTCGTCGCCGCCGATCGGGATCAGGACGTCGACGCCGCGCTGCTTCAGGGTCGCCAGCACCTTCGCCTCGCCGTCGTCGACCTTGTAGACGTTCGTGCGCGAGGTGCCCAGAATCGTGCCGCCGAGGTGCAGGATGCCGCTCGTGTTCTCGCGCGTCAGCTCGATGGCGTCGTTCTCGAGCACGCCCTTCCAGCCCTTGCGAAAGCCGACGATCTCGTGGCCGTGATGCTCGATCCCCTTGCGCACGACCGCGCGGATGACGGGGTTCAGGCCGGGGCAGTCGCCGCCGCCTGTCAGAAGTCCGATTCGTGCCATGCGCGCCATCCTGCCACGCGCGCGCCGTTCGCGGCGGGGAGGGTCCGCCGCGCGAACGTCTCGCTATGCGACTGCCGACGCGACGAGCGCGCCGGCGAGGGCGAGCGCCGTCGACCACGCCAGCGCGGCCGACGCCAGCGCGCGGTCGAGGTCGTAGGCGTGCGCCACGACCAGCGTGTTCACGGCGACCGGCATCGCCGCCTGCACGAGGTAGGCGCGCGGCAGGTCGACCGCCGTCGCCGCGCCGAGGCCGAGCAGCAGCAGCGGCGCGAACGCCATCCGCAGCACGACGACGACGGCGACCGGGGCGCCCAGCGGCGGCGGAAGCCCGACGCGCTCGCTGGCGAGCTGGACGCCCACGACGAAGAAGCCCAGCGGCGCGAGCGCGATCAGCGCCGCGCGCGCGATGTCGACGAGCGCGTCGGCCGCGAGCGCGTCGGGTGCGACGAGCGCCGCGGCGACGGCGATCAGCGGCGGGTTGCGCAGCAGGTACGTCCGCAGCCGCACGCCGGCCGCCTGTCCGCGCGTCGTGAGCGCGGCCGCGACCGCGAACGCCACGACGAAGAACATCGGCCCGCTGACGAGGGCGTCGAAGGTGATCGCCGGGCCGAGCTGCTCGGGATCGAGCAGCATCGCGACGACCGGCGCACCGAAGAAGCCGGTGTTGGCCATGATCGCGGCGACGACGACCATCGCCGCCGACGGCGGCGGCAGCCTGAGCGCGCGCGTCGCCAGCACGTAGGCGACGAGGCCGACGACCGCCAGCGCGGCGTAGCCGAGCAGCAGCCCGATCCCGGCTCCCGCCGTCAGCTCCGTGCCGACGAGGACGAAGAACACGATGAACGGCAGCGCCGCGTAGAGCATCGCGTCGAGCAGCCGCCGCGTGAGCTTCAGCGCGCCGGCGCCGTAGCGGCGCTCGGCCCAGACGCCGGCGGCCACGGAGGCGACGATCGCCAGCGCCAGGGGGAGCACGCGACCGATTGTGGCCGACGGCGGGCGCCGGACGGGCGCGCGGCGACGCGCCGAGGCAGGAGCCGTCGCGAGCGATCCCGCGCGGGCGGCGCCGCGACCGCCCGCGCGGGAT
>DASZOA010000171.1:0-5821 GCA_035551055.1 Solirubrobacteraceae bacterium | reverse complement strand
GCGGCGCGGGCGCGGTGCTCTAACCTCATCCGTCGTGCTCGCCACGATCCTCACGGCCTTCAAGGTCGCCGACATCCGCAAGAAGCTTGCGATCACCGCATTCATCCTTGCGCTCTACCGGCTCGGCACGCACATCCCGGTGCCCGGCATCAACGTCGCGGCGCTCGACTCGCTGCAGAGGTCGTTCAGCGGCTCGGACATCCTCGGCTTCCTGAACCTCTTCAGCGGCGGCGGCCTGTCGCGGTTCGGCCTGTTCGCGCTGGGGATCATGCCGTACATCACGGCCTCGATCATCCTGCAGCTGCTGACGGTCGTCGTGCCGTCGCTGGAGAAGCTGCAGAAGGAGGGCGAGGTCGGCCAGCAGCGGATCACGCAGTACACGCGCTATCTCACCGTCGGGCTCGCCTTCGGCCAGTCGATCGGCTACGTGTTCCTGTTTCGCTCGCAGGCCGCGGCCGCCGGGCAGCCGCTCGTCGACAACTTCAACGCGGCGCGCGTCTTTCTCATCGTCCTGTCGTTCACGGCCGGTTGCGTGCTCGTCATGTGGCTGGGCGAGCTGATCACCCAGCGCGGGATCGGCAACGGCATCTCGCTGATGATCTTCGCCTCGATCGTCGCCGGGCTGCCGGGCGGCGTGCAGGCGTGGGCGACGAGCCCCGACCCGGTGTTCAAGGTGATGATGCCGTTCATCGCGCTGGGCGTGATCGCGGCGATCTGCTTCGTCCAGGAGGGTCAGCGGCGCATCCCGATCCAGTACGCCAAGCGCGTGATCGGGCGGCGGATGACCCAGGGCGGCCAGACGTACCTGCCGCTGCGGGTGAACATGGCCGGCGTCATCCCGGTCATCTTCGCGGCGTCGATCATGGCCTTCCCCCCGACCGTCGGCCAGCTGCTCAACAACACCTTCGGGCGCGATCTCGCCGCGTTCTTCTCGCCCAACGGCTGGGCGTACGTCGCCGGCGAGTCGGTGTTCATCATCCTGTTCACGTACTTCTACACGGCGGTCACGTTCAACCCCGTCGATCAGGCCGACAACCTCAAGAAGTACGGCGGCTTCATCCCGGGAGTGAGGCCCGGCCGCCCGACCGCCGAGTTCCTGGACCGCGTGCTCGCGCGGCTGACGTTCCCCGGTGCGCTCTACCTCGCCGCCGTCGCCGCGATGCCGACGATCCTCATCAACCAGACGAGCGCCAACTTCTTCTTCGGCGGCACGTCGATCCTGATCGTCGTCGGCGTCGCGCTGGACACCATGAAGCAGCTCGAGGCGCAGCTGATGATGCGCAACTACGAAGGCTTCCTGAAATAGCGTCGCGGCAGGCCGTCCGGCTCCAGCGGTGCCGCGAGGAACCGTCAGTGGGTCGTCCGTTTGCGGGCGACCCACTAGTCTCTCGCTCCGCCACATGTCCAGCCAGCTCAACCTCATCCTGCTCGGACCGCCCGGGGCCGGCAAGGGCACGCAGGCCGAGCGCCTGACCGACGACTTCAACCTGCCGTACATCGCGACCGGCGACATCCTGCGCGCCGCCGTGCGCGACGAGACGCCGCTCGGCCGGGAGGCGAAGTCCTACATGGACAAGGGCGAGCTCGTTCCCGACGACGTCATCACCGCCGTCATCCTCGAGGCCCTCGGCAGCGACGAGGCCCGCGACGGCTTTCTGCTCGACGGCTTCCCGCGCACGCGCCGGCAGGCCGACGCGCTCGACAAGGGCCTCGAGGAGGCCGATCGCCGCCTCACGGCCGTGATCGTCATCGACGTGCCCGACGAGGAGGTCACGCGGCGCCTGTCGGGCCGCCGCGTCAGCGTGAAGACCGGGCGCGTCTACCACATCGAGTTCGACCCGCCCAAGCACGAGGGCCGTTGCGACATCGACGGCTCGCGGCTCGTGCAGCGCGACGACGACAAGCCCGAGACGATCGCCAAGCGCCTCGCGATCTACCACCGCGAGACCGAGCCGCTGGTCGAGTACTACGAGGAGCGCGGCCTGCTGCGGCGCTTCGACGGGACGCGCTCGCCGACCGAGGTGCACGACCACATCCGCGCGACGATCGCCACGCTGCGCCTCGAAGACGAGCTGTAGGTTGATCGTCAAGAAGACCCAGGAGCAGATCGACAAGATGGCGGCGGCGGGCGACATCCTCGTCCGCACGCTGGCGCTCGTCGAGCGCAAGATCCGCCCGGGCGTGACGACGAAGGACCTCGACGTCGCGGCCGAGAAGTTCATCCGCTCGCAGGGCGCGACCCCCGCCTTCAAGGGCTACCGCGGCTTTCCCGGGTCGCTGTGCATCTCGCCCAACTCGATGATCGTCCACGGGATCCCGGGCTCCTACGCGCTGCGCCGGGGCGACATCCTGTCGGTCGACTGCGGCGTCGTCCTCGACGGCTGGGTGGCCGACGCGGCGCGGACGTTCCCGGTCGGCCCGATCTCGCAGACCGCGCGCAAGCTGCTCGACACGACCGAGGCGTCCCTGTTCGCCGCCGTCGAGCAGTGCCGCGTCGGCAACCGGCTCGGCGACGTGTCGCACTCCGTCCAGCGGGTCGTCGAGGCCGAGGGGCTGTCGATCGTGCGCTCGCTCGTCGGCCACGGCATCGGGCGCGACATGCACGAGGACCCGCAGATCCCCAACTACGGCTCGCCGGGCAAGGGCGTCCGGCTCGAGGAGGGGATGGTCTTCGCTGTCGAGCCGATGGTCACGGCCGGTCGCCACGCGGTGCGGATGGCCGACGACCACTGGGCGATCTACTCGCAGGACGGATCGCTGGCGGCGCACTTCGAGTTCACGGTCGCCGTGACCGCCGACGGACCGCGCGTCCTGACGCCGTGGCACGAGCCGGCCGGCTAGTTGGCCGATCCCGCGGCCGCGGTCAGCCATCCGGGCTTTGCTACCCTCATTGGTCGCGCCTGCGGCGGGATGCTCCGCGTCCCGCGCGCGTTTCCTCACGTCTGCAAGAAGGGGCTCATGAAGGTACGACCGTCGGTGAAGCCGATGTGCGAGAAGTGCAAGATCATCCGCCGCCACGGCGCGGTGCTCGTGATCTGCTCAAATCCGCGCCACAAGCAGCGGCAGGGGTAGGCGATGGCACGGATCGCCGGCATCAACATCCCGCTGAACAAGCGCGCCGAGATCGGCCTGACGTACATCTACGGCGTCGGGCGGCCGACCGCCAACGAGATCCTGCGCAAGACGAGCATCGAGCCCGACCGCAAGGTCCGCGACCTCACCGAGGACGAGGTCGCGCGCCTGCGCGAGGCGATCGACGACCTCATGGTCGAGGGCGACCTGCGCCGCGAGCGCTCGCAGAACATCAAGCGCCTGATGGAGATCGGCTGCTACCGGGGGCTGCGCCACCGCCGCAACCTGCCCGTCCGCGGGCAGAACACGAAGACGAACGCCCGCACGCGCAAGGGGCCCAAGCGCATGCAGGTCGCCGGCAAGAAGAAGGCCACGAAGAAGTAGAGGACATTCCAGTTGCCAGCTCCCAAGCGACCGCAGCGCGGCCGGCGCAAGCCGAAGAAGAACATCCCCGTCGGCCAGGCCCACATCAAGACCTCCTTCAACAACACGATCGTCTCGCTGTCGGACCGCGACGGCAACGTGATCGCGTGGGAGTCCGCCGGCGGCGCCGGCTTCAAGGGCTCGCGCAAGTCGACGCCGTTCGCCGCCCAGGTGACGGCCGACGCCGCGGCGCGCAAGGGGATCGACCAGGGCCTGCAGAAGGTCGAGGTCTTCGTCAAGGGGCCGGGCTCCGGGCGCGAGACCGCGATCCGCTCGCTGCAGGCCGCCGGCCTCGAGGTCACCGGCGTCAAGGACGTCACGCCGCAGGCGCACAACGGCTGCCGCCCCCGCAAGCGGCGGAGGGTCTGACGATGGCGCGCGACACCGCAGCGCAGTGCAAGCAGTGCCGCCGCGAGGGCCAGAAGCTCTTTCTCAAGGGCGAGCGCTGCCTGACCGACAAGTGCGGCGTCGAGCGGCGCGCCTACCCGCCCGGCGATCACGGCCGCGGACGCCAGAAGCAGTCCGAGTACCGCGTCCAGCTGCGCGAGAAGCAGAAGGCGCGCCGCTACTACGGCGTGCTCGAGAAGCAGTTTCGCCGCTACTACGACAAGGCCTCGCGCCAGCCGGGGATCACCGGCGAGAACCTGCTCGCGCTGCTCGAGTCGCGGCTGGACAACGTGCTCGTGCGGCTCGGCTTCGCCGGCTCGCGCCGCCAGGCGCGCCAGTTCATCCGCCACGGGCACTGGACCGTCAACGGCCGCCGCGTCGACATCCCGAGCTACCAGGTGCGCGAGGGCGACATCATCACCGTCAAGGCCGGTGCGCCGGTGGAGCCGCTCATCCGCGACGCCACGGAGCTCACCGCCCAGGTTCCCGCCTGGCTGCAGGCCGACCATGACTCCCTGACCGCCAAGGTGCTGCGCAAGCCCGAGCGCCGGGAGATCGCTGCTCCGGTGCAGGAGCAGCTCATCGTCGAGCTGTACTCGAAGTAAGCGCTTTCGCCCCACCCACCCGTCCCGCGGAGCGCACGGGGGCGGGCGGCCCGATTCACCCCGACGTTAGGACCCCGATGCTCGACTTCCAAGTCCCCCGAATCACCAGTGAGACCGTCGAGGAGAACCGCGGCTCGTTCACGATCGAGCCGCTCGACCGTGGTTTCGGCTACACGTTCGGCAACTCGCTGCGGCGCGTGCTGCTGAGCTCGCTCGCCGGCGCGGCCGTCACGAGCGTCCGGATCGAGGGGGTCGCCCACGAGTTCTCCACGATCAAGGGCGTCAAGGAGGACGTGACCGACATCGTCCTCAACCTCAAGGGCATCGTCTGCCGGATGCACTCCGACGCCACCGAGGTCGAGGCCCCGCTCGTCGTCACCGGCCCCGGCGACATCACCGCGCACGACATCGACCTGCCGTCGGGCGTCGAGGTGCTCAACCCCGACGTCCACATCGCGACGCTCGAGAAGAAGACCAAGCTCGAGCTGTACCTCACCGTCGGCCGCGGCCGCGGCTACCGCCAGTCCGAGGACAACAAGTCGCCCGACCAGCCGATCGGCGTCATCCCGATCGACTCGATCTTCTCGCCGGTGCGGCGCGTCGCCTACGCCGTCGAGCCGGCGCGCGTCGGCCAGCGCACCGACTACGACAGGCTCACGCTCGACATCGAGACCGACGGGTCGATCGATCCGCAGGCAGCGCTGCGCGAGGCCGCGGAGATCCTCATCGCGCAGCTGGCGATCTTCACCGACGCCGACCGCATCGAGGAGCTGCGCGCCGGGCCCGGCGGCCAGCTCGAGGGATCCAACGGTCACGGCGCGCTCGGTGGCGCCGGCGGCGGCGCCTCCGTCGGGCCGATGCACGACATCCTCATCGAGGAGCTCGAGCTCGGCGTGCGGTCCTACAACTGCCTCAAGCGGGCGGGGATTCAGACCGTCGGCGACCTCATCTCCAAGTCCGAGGGCGAGCTCAACGCGATCCCGAACTTCGGCAAGAAGTCGATCGACGAGGTCATCGAGACGCTGCACAACCGCGGCCTGGATCTGCGCGCCGACTAGCCTCGGTCCGGTCATGCGCCACCAGAAGACACGCAACAAGCTCAGCCGCGACGCGTCGCATCGCAAGGCGCTGCTGATGAACCTCTGCAAGGAGATCATCGAGCACGAGCGGATCAAGACGTCCGAGGCCAAGGCGAAGGCGGTCAAGCCCGAGATCGAGAAGCTCATCACGCTCGCCAAGCGCGGCGACCTGCACGCACGCCGACAGGCGCTCTCGACGCTCGGGCAGGACAAGTTCGTCGTGCACACCCTGTTCGCCGAGGTCGCGCCGCGCTA
>DASZOA010000170.1:0-1657 GCA_035551055.1 Solirubrobacteraceae bacterium | reverse complement strand
CTCGGGCAGGACGACGACGCTCTCCTGCTCGTTCGGATCGGTGCGGGCGACGATGCACCGCACCGGCTCGTGCTCGCTCGCGTTGATCGGCAGGTGCGGCACGCCCGCCGGGATGTAGGCCATCTCTCCGGCGCGGACGGTAAAGCGGTGCTGCAGCCGGTCGCCGTACCAGCAGATCACCTCGCCCTCGAGCATGTAGACGGCGGACTCGTGGTCCTCGTGCAGATGGGCGCGAGCGCGCCCGCCGGGCGGGATCGCGATGACGTGCATGCACAGCGCCCGTGCGCCGGTGCTCTGCGCCGAGATGCCCTCGAAGACGTGATGGCCCTGCTTGCTCTGCGACAGCCGGCCGGGCTTGATCGCGATGCAGTGCTCGTCGCCCGGCGGAGTGGGCACGCCGATCTGCGCGGTGATGCTCATGTTGTCCCCTGACCTCGATGCGTGACGCGGACGAATCTCGCAGCGCCGCGACGTCACGACCATGGGGCTGTCCCGTCTTCGAGCGTTCGGTTTGCCACAGGTGCGGCAGCCACCGTCCTCGCCGACGGTGCATGGCGGGCGCGGCGCAGCGGGAACACGGATCGCACAACCAGCGATCGGAGGTGCACGATGGCGGACGCGGCCCTCTTCGTCGGATTCGGTCCACCGGCCCGAGCCCGCGAGCAGCAGGCACTCGACCTCTTCAACCAGGCGCTCGCGCTGTACTCGGAGCTGCAGTCCCGCGGCGAGATCGAGAGCTTCGAGCCCGTGCTGCTCGAGCCGCACGGAGGCGACCTGGGCGGCTTCATCCTGATCCGCGGCAGCGCCGACCAGCTGCACCAGCTGCGCCGCAGCGGGGACTTCCGGCGCATCACCGCGCGCGCCGGGCTGGTCGTCGAGTCGTTCGGAGTCGTCGACGCCTACCTCGGCGAGGGGCTCTCCGCCCAGCTGGCGATCTACGAGGAGCAGATGAGAGAGCAGCTCGCCGCGAGCTGAGCGCCGCTGCGATCGGGCGCCGGCCGGCGAAACTGCGTGGCCCGCCATGGAGAGCGGCGAGTCGCTCGTCTTCCCGGTCGCGCTTTACGTCCCGGCGACCGTCCACGTGGAGGGGCGCGAGTGGTTTCGCCGGCCCGAGCTCCACGTGACGACGTTCACGCCCGACGATCTCGCGGACGCCCTCGAGGTCGATCTCGCCGTGCTGCGAGCGGCCGGCGACGCCGAGCGCGACGAGCTGACGCGCAGCCGCGAGGTCCGCTTCGACGGCCGCGTGGCGCGGGTGGAGGCGCCCGACGGGCGCCGGACGCTCGTCGCGTTCTGCGATGTCGACGGGCTGGCCGGCGTGTACCGGCGCCTGTCGGAGGCGGTCGGGCGGCCGCTGGCGGTCCCGCCCACCCACGTGACGCTGTACACCTCGGCGCCCGGCATGAAGGGCATCGGCGTGAGCACGGCGGCGCAGGTCGACGCCTGCACGACGCCGCTGCGCGGCGCCGACGCCGCCGCGCTGCTGCGCCATCTGCCGCCGCGGACCGGCTGACGAGCGACCGCGCGCCGGTCGTCGCGAGCGGCGCGCGGTGCTGCGCCTCGCGGGGCGGCGGTGCGGGGTCATGGCAGCGGCGTCACCCCCAGGCGCAAGCGCGAGCCGCCCGGGGGTGTGGCCGAAGCGTCCTCCCCAGCGGAC
>DASZOA010000169.1:0-7001 GCA_035551055.1 Solirubrobacteraceae bacterium | reverse complement strand
GGGCGCGACTGTTCGGAGCCGAAGATACGCGCAGCATCGGACGCTACGGCGATTCAGACGCACCGCTGGCGACCCTGGTTGGCAATCCTGGACTAGGCGTCGGACGTTGCCGCTTCGCCTCGCGCGGCGGCGCGGCGCGCGGCGGCTACGCCGATGGCGAGCCCGGCGTTGAACGCTTCGGCCTTGTCGGCGAAGACGCGGTTGGCCAGGGCGGGGTCCTGGCGCAGCCTCGTCGGAGCGCTCGTCGTCACGAGCCTCGCGTCGGCGATCGAGGGCATCCGCTTCGCCCGCTCGGCGCCGCACGGCGCCGTTCCCCTGGAACTGTGGTGTCGTGGCGCCATGTACAACCCGGCGCATGTTGCCCTTGGGCGCGGGGCTGACGGTCGACTCGCCGTTCACCTTCGCCAAGTAGTTCTTGAGCGCGACGCCCCGCAACGGCTTGCCGGTGCGCGGGCTGAGCACCGGCTCGCCTGGCTTCTTGGTAGGCATGGCGCTGACGCTAAGCCAGGGGTCTGAACGCGATCCGGCACAGACCCAGGACCGTACCGCGACCGTGGAAGACCGCGCTAGAGCGCATCAAGAGGCAGTACGGCGCGCTGTAGTGCGTAATGCATTTCCCCTGCTAATGCACGTCTTTCCGTCTTTCCTGGTCGTACGCAGGCCTTTCCTCAACGTGCAGAAGCGCCCCCTTCACGGCGGAAACGGGGTTCGAATCCCCGTAGCGGTACTCAGGAAGCGCCGGGCCGCCGGGCGTTTTCATCGTTCTGGGGAAGGAGCGGACGATGCGACAGCGGCGGAAACTCCGCCAGTCGCCGTTTCCCCCTCCGACGTGCAGAAGCCCGGGGGGCGTCCCGATATCTCACCGCGGGCCGTATGACCGCGCGCACGATCAGTCGCAAGCTCGCAAAGCGTGCTCGTGCTGAAGACGGCGATCGCTGATGAGAGGTCAGGCTCATCCCAACAACGTCGGTCGTCTGATCGGCATGCCGCGCAAGGCCGCCCGCGAGCGCTACGCCGCGCTGTGGGGAAGCGAGCCGCCGGAGTGGCCGGCGTGAGCGCGTCCGTCCGCGTCTCCGGTATAGGAGATCTCTCGCACAGGCTCCGCCGCACTGCGCCGCGCCGACCTCGGCTTCGAGCGGCGCGAGCACCCGGCGCTGATCTGCGAGCACGCGGAGATAGTCCGATGAGCGCGCTGACCACCCGTCGTACCGGGGCTGCGGCTGGCGCCGCGTGGCGCCGGCATCCCGGCGGCGAGGAGCACTTTTCGCCGCCGGGATGCAGTTATGGGCGGGGGCACCCACTCGCGAGAACCGCAAGGAGGCTCAGGTTATGCGCCCGCGTTCGGTGCGCCCCCGCAGCCTCGCGAAACGCACAGACACGGCCGCAAGAACCGTGCATCCGCGACGTCAGCTCGTCGGCCATGCTGGGCGCGGGTGGCCGCTGATTCGTGGCCGTCCGACAGGGACTCCGTGCCCAACTGACGCTCGGCGATAGCGCGGAGCAGGCCGGCGTGCCGGTACAGACCGTGAAGAACTGGCTGACGCGCGGGCGCTCCGAGGCCGGCATGGAGCACGCCGCGTTCGCCGCGCGGTCGACGCTGGCCGTGAGGCTGCGGACAGGGCGCGATCGGCGAGCGCGAGCTCATGGGCTGCCTGAATCGCGCGCCGTGCCCTCCGGCTGAGCGTCCGCACAGCCCGCGATCACGCTGGGCGTCATCGTGTTGAGGCGCGGGTCCCGGGCGGGCCGGCGGACGGGGTTACTGGGTGTGTAGGTGGTACTCCGAGACGTGCGAAGCGTCGGTGCCCGGCGCCGTCCGTCGTCCTCGAGGACCTCGAAGAATAGACCGGTCATTCCTAGAACGCCGCCGATGACTCCCAGCCACCATTGGTGGCTTCCGAGCACGATCGCCGCGAAGTAGATCAAGGCCAACAGCCCTGCCGAGAAGCAGAGCGGGTACCTCACGCCGTGCATGCGGCCACCCCCGTGACTCCCGAACCATCCGCTAGGGCAGCGCCCGCAATAGCCATCTTCTTCTCCCGAGGGTAGACGCCCTCCAACTGCCCTGCGCCTCCGGCTCAACGGTGCTTGCCGCCCCTACCCCAGCCCGCGCGCACCTGTCCGCGGACCTCGCCGCCCGGGAACTTCGTGCTGTGGACGTTGGCGTAGGTCACGCCGGCCCTGATCGCGCGCATCAGCTCCCCGAGCTCGCCGGGCGCGATGCCCTGCACGGCGGGACCGATGACGTCGTCGGCGTCGATCGTGCCCTCGATCGTCGCCGGCGGCGGTGGGCACGCCTGCGTTCCGGCCGGGCCGTTGCCGAGGTTCGAGCACAGGAACACGCTGATGCCGCCATTGACGCCGGGCTGGCCGAAGTGGATGTGCGCCTGCGTCACGTCGCCCTCCAGCCCGGAGTAGGAGAGCCTGTAGGCGAGCCCGCCATCGCCTGGCGTGACCGCCGCACGGAACGCGCCGGCGCCCGCGGTCGAGACGGCCGGCACCTCCTCGTAGCCGTGCAGCCATGCCCTCAACTGCTTGCCACCGCCGGCCACGGCCGCGGTACCGCCGACCGCCAGTGCTCCCGCGACGCCGACCGCCAGCGCCAGCTTGATCCTTCTGTTCACGACGCGCCTCCCGCTGATCGTTCGTGGATGCGCGCAACCTACGCTGTTGGCGAGGTACGTGCGAGCGGTCCTCAGCGAAGCGGCTTGAGCCCGCTCAGGCGAGCACTTCGAACTGCGACATCAGTCCGTGGTCCTCGTGGTCGAGCATGTGGCAGTGCACGACGTACTTGCCGGTGTAGTCGCTGACCCGGCCGGCGATCACGACCCGCTCGCCGGGATCGAGAAAGAACGTGTCCTTCAGGCACGCCTCCCAGGGCGGCGGCCGGCGGCCGTTGCGCGAGAGCATGTACCAGTCGGTGTGGTGCAGGTGGATGAGGTGGGCGACGCCCGTCTGGTTGTGCAGCTCCCAGGTCACGGTCTCCCCGAGCCTCGCGGTCGCCTCGACGAAGGCGGGATCGAACGAGCGGCCGTTGATCAGCCACCGCGGCCTGAGGCCGGCGCTCACCGTGAAGCGCCAGACGTGCGACGGCTGCGCCGGCGCCTCGGCGACCCACGCCGGCAGCGCGCGAAGCTCGCGCGGAACCGCGCTGCGGTCGGGCTCGCGCCGCGTCCCGACGCGGAACTCCATCAACGGACCGGCATAGGAGATCGAGCCCAGCTTGTTCGGGCCGCCGCGCCGGCGCCCGCTCATCAGGTGCACGCGCTCGCCGCGCGCCGCGGCGAAGTCGACGACGAGCTCGACGCGCTCGCCGGGGCCGATCAGCACGCGGCTGCGGCGCACCGGGCGCGGCATGAGGCCCGCGTCGGTCGCGATCTGGATCATCGGCAGCCCGCCGCTCAGGCGCAGCTCGTAGGCGCGGAAGTGCGACGCGTTGAGCACCCGCAGGCGGTGGCGCTGGGGCGCGACGCGGTGGTAGGGCAGCGCCGCTCCGTTGACGAGCACGTGGCGGCCGGTGACGCCGTCGTCGGGCGGGCGCAGGTTGAGCGCGAACGGGTCGGTGAGCTGGTTGCGCGCGTCGAACGTGCGGTCGGCGAGCATGAGCGGGATGTCGCGCCGCCCGCGCGGCAGCGGCAGGGACGCGTCGAGCTCGTCGTCGAGGATCCACATCCCGGCGAGCCCGCGCCAGACGTTGCGCGCCGTCCGGTCGAGGCGATGGTCGTGATACCACTGGAACGCGGCGCGCTCCGGCGCCCCGTCCTCGACCAGCTCGTACGTGTACGTGCGCCCGCGGCCGGGAGCGATCAGCAGGTCGTTGCCCGACTCGGCGCCGCTGAGGCCAGGGGAGATGTCGCAGTACAGCGACTGTGGCTGCGCCGCCGTGAGGCCGCCCGGCTGGCCGTCCTCCGTGCAGCGGTTGTGCCCGCCGTGCAGGTGGACCGTCAGCTCGCCGGCCCTGCGCGGAAGCTGGTGCAGGAAGCGCACGCGCGTCTTCGCGCCCGCCGGGCGTCGGATCGTCGGTCCCGGGAAGCTGCCGCCGTAGGTCCACATCCGCGTCCTGGGACCGGGCAGGATCGCGACCTCGGCCTCGCGCATCGGGATCGTGAGGTCGGCGCCGGTCAGGACCTCGGGGATCGGCAGCGGCGTCGTGAACGGCCGCACGACCCGCCGTCGCGCGCGCACGCGCGCGCGCACGCGCGCGCGAGACGCGGGTGCGCGCGGCGCGGGCGGGAGCGTCAGCGCGAGCGCTCCGGCCGCGGCGGCGGACAGCAGCGATCGGCGGCTGATGCCGCCGATCGGTTGCGACTGGAGCTGTTGCTGCATGCGAGCACCGGCGGGCGGGGGACGCGCCTCCCCGCCCGCCCGGTCGTCGGCGCTAGCCGGTGACCCTGATCTTGCCCTGCATCTCCGGGTGGATGATGCACAGGTAGCGCAGCACCGTTCCCCGCCTGGCGCTGACGAGCTGCTCGAACTCCTCGCCCTTGGTCTCGGTGTACCAGGAGTCGCCCTGCTTGGAGGTGCGCGAGAAGCGGCGGTCCCAGCCGGGCTTGCCGGCCTCGACGAGCGGCCGGTTGACCCTCTCGGTCCTCTCGTCGAACTCGTGCGCGATCGCCGCAGTCATGCAGATCCTCCCGGGCCTGAAGCAGTCCCTCATCGCCTTGCGGCTTCTCGGCAGGACGTTCGCCGCGACGAGCGTGAAGGTGTGCGGACCGATCTTGCGCGGGTCGCTGAGGTTGCGGATGCGCAGCGACTGGCCCGCCGCGACGCTGCTGGATCCCGTGAAGCGCGGGCCCAGCTTGTCGAACCTCATCGAGATCGTCTTCGTGGCGGCGGCGGCCTGGGCACCCTCGTCCGCCGATGCCGGCGAGCCGCCGAGCGCGGCCACCAGGCCGGTCGCGGCCCCCGCTGCGAGCAGCCCCCGCAGCGCCGCCGAACGTCGTGTCGTCATCGCCTTGTTCTCCTTGTCTGTATCGCGACTCTGGCGAGCAGTTCTCCGGCGGCGAGCCTTCCAGGCGAGGGGCGGCGGCCGCATCGGGGAAACCCCTCGATCGTCCACCCGAAATCCCACTAAGGGGTGTACCGAACCCCTAGAGTGGGCGAGTGCCCCAGGACCCCATGTACGAGCCGCTGTTCGGGCGCGATCCGGAGCTCGAGACGCTCAAGCGCGCGCTCTCGGCCGTGCGGGGCGGCGCAGCGCGCGCGATCGGCATCTTCGGCGAGCCGGGGATCGGCAAGACCGCGCTGCTGCGCGAGCTGAGCGCAAGCGCGGCAGCAGCCGGACTGCTCGTGCTCGCGGGTCGTGGCGCCGAGCACGAGCGCGATCTCGCGTTCGGCCTGGCGGTCGACGCGCTGGACGACCACGTCTCCACGCTGCACGCGCGTCAGCTCGAGTCGCTCGGCGCCGCGCGCGAGGCCGAGCTCGCGGCGGTGCTGCCGGCCGTCGCCCAGCACGTCCCGGCGGCCGAGCCGGCCAGCGGCGCCGAGCGCTTCCGCTACCACCGCTCGCTGCGGGCGCTGCTCGAGCTGCTCGCCCGCGAGCGACCGCTGGTCCTCCTGCTCGACGACGTGCACTGGGCCGACGACGCGTCGCTCGAGCTGATCCTGCATCTGATCCGCCGCCCGCCGCGCTCGCCGCACCTGCTGGTCTTCGCGGGCCGCCGGGTCGGGCCCGCCCTGCGGCTGCTCGACGCGCTGCGCTCCGCGCCGGCCGCCGAGCACCTCGAGCTGCGGCCGCTGCCCGACGCCGACGCGGCCGAGCTGCTGCGCGGCGTCGACGACGCCGCGCTGCGCGCCCGGCTCATGCGCGAGGCGGCCGGCAACCCGCTCTACCTCGAGGAGCTGGCGCTCGTCGCCGGCCGGCGTCAGGCCTCGCTGCCGTCGTCGCTGATCGCGGCCGTGCAGCAGGAGGTCTCGGCTGTCCCGCCCGCCTCGCGCGCGCTGCTCGAAGGCGCCGCGGTGGCCGGAGACCCGTTCGACCCCGAGCTTGCCGCGCGCGCGGCGGCGCTCGAGGAGGATGCGCTGGCGTCGCTGGACCGGCTCGTGGCCGCCGACCTCGTGCGCCCCGCCCAGGCGGCGCGCGGGTTTCGCTTTCGCCACCCGCTCGTGCGGCGCGCCGTCTACGACGCCGCCCCGCCGGCGTGGCGCCTGGCCGCGCACGAGCGCGTCGCGGCCGAGCTCGCGCGGCGCGGCGCGCCGCTGGCCGTGCGCGCCTACCACGTCGAGCAGAGCGCCCGGCCGGGGGACGACGACGCCGTCGAGCTGCTCACGCGGGCCGCCGCGGAGGCGGCCGAGGCCGCGCCCGCCACGGCCGCGCGGCTGTACGAGACCGCGCGACGGCTGCTGCCCGCCGGCGACGCGGTCCGCCATGCGGCGGTGCTCGCACCCCGCGCGAGCGCACTGGCGTCCGCCGGCCACCTGAACGAGAGCAGGGAGGCCTTCGAGCGGGCCGCCGAGCTGCTGGCGCCCGACGCGCCGGAGCGCATCATGCTCGTGGCCCGCTGCGCGACGATCGAGAACGTGCTCGGGCTGCACGGCCCCGCCCGGCGGCGGCTCGAGCGGGCGCTCGCCTCGCTGCCCGACGCGGCGCCGGCCGAGTCGCGGGCGGCCCTGGAGACCCAGCTGGCGCTGACCGCGGTGTTCGCCGCCGACGCCCCGGCCGTCCGCCTGTGGGCGGGCCGCGCGCTGGAGACCGCGGCCGGAGCGCCGCCCGGCTCGCCGCTCGCCGGAGCGGCCGTGCTCGGCGACGGCCTGGTGTCGCTCGGCCTGCTGTGGAGCCGCGACCCGACCCGCTCGCGCTGGCACATCGAACGCGCGCTGCGCGGGTTCGCCGACCTGTCCGACGAGGTCGTCGCGGCGTGGCCGCAGTCGGCCTGGGTGCTCGGCCACACGCTGCTGCTGCTCGAGCGCCACGCCGAGAGCCAGGAGGTCATGCGGCGCGGCCTGCGGATCGCCCGCGCCGAGCGGATCGGCCACCTCGTCGCGCCGCTGTCGACGCTGCTGGC
>DASZOA010000168.1:0-2706 GCA_035551055.1 Solirubrobacteraceae bacterium | reverse complement strand
CCGCCGCGGGCAGCGCTTCCGCTGCGCGGCGGCGAGCAGGCGCTTGTCTCCGACCGCAGATACGCAGAGCGGAACCGAAGGGCATCGTCCACGGGGCGGCAGGCCTCCGGTCGGGCGGGATGAAGGCATGATCGCAGAGCGGGTGAGTCGTCTGTGGCGCAGACGTAGCAGTCGGCCGCGCTGGACCGCCCGCTCGTCCGACGGCGATTGGGAGCACCGGGTGCAGGCGCTCGAGGAGCGCGTGCAGCATCTGGAGGCGCAGCTTGAAGGGCTCCAGGACGCCGTCCATCGCCAGGCGGTCCTCTACGACGAGCGCATCGCGGAGTTGCGCAAACGAACGACGCCCGAGGAGCTGGCGCGCGACCTCAGCGAGGACGCTCGCAAGCGCGGGCTGTGATGCCGGCGCGTGGAGATGTTCTACGGCGACGAGGGACTCGGAAGCGGCGGGCCGACATGGCCCGCTGGATCTCCCGCATCGCGGGCTGTGTGAGCGGCTGAGGAGGCGGCATCCGACGAGATCGGGGGTGCCGGGCGACGTGATCGCAGCAGCCGGGCGACCGCGTTGCGCGCCTGGACGAAGGCCGACGGGTCGCGGCTGATCCGGAAGCGCTGGTTGCCGGCGGTGAGGATCGCGTGCAGCTCGAAGGCGAGCTGGGCCGTCTCGGCGCTTTCAAGCGGCTGTCCGTACCCGGCGCGCTCGAGGGCCTGTTCGAGGGCGCCGAGTTGTCGCTCGATGGCGGCGGCAAGCGCATCGTGCACGGGTCCTTCGCGGTTGGCGAACTCGGCGCCGGCGGTGACGAACGGGCAGCCGCCCGGGAAGATCTCCTGCTCGTAGTAGGAGATCCACCGCTCCAGCAGGGCCTCGAGCTCGTCGTCGGGCGGGTAGAGAACGTGCTCGGCGAACAGGCGCCAGGCACAGTCGATCGTCGCGAGCTGCAGGTCCTCCTTCGACGTGAAGTAGGCGTACAGCCCGCTCTTGCTCATCTGCATCGCCGCGGCGAGACGGCCGATCGAGACCTGATCGAGCCCGTCGAGCGACGCGAGCTCGGCGGCGCGTCGGAGGATCGCGCCGCGCAGACGGCGCCCGCGGACGCGCGGCATACGAGCATCCGCAGCCGAGAACTCCGCACTCATCCTTGAAGCGTAGTGCCCAAGCGGCCGCGTGCGCCGCGATTTGCACGAACGGTCGTGCTAACGTCGTTGGCCGACATGCGTTTGGAGGAGCCTGCCGAGCAGCAGTCTCGCGCCGACCACGAGGCGCCCGACGCGCTTGCGCTCAACCTGCTGCTGCGCGACATCCGCGGTGTCGCGCTGCTGCGTCCCGAGGAGGAGATCTCGCTCGCCGAGCGCGTCGCGCGCGGTGACCTGGATGCCAAGCAGCGCATGGTGGCGGCGAACCTGCGGCTCGTCGTGTCGATCGCCAAGCGCTACCGCGGGCAGGGCGTGCCGTTCCTGGATCTCATCCAGGAGGGCACGTTGGGGCTGATCCGCGCGGTCGAGAAGTTCGACGCCGACAAGGGCTTTCGCTTCTCGACGTACGCCACGTGGTGGGTGCGCCAGGCGCTCGGCCGCGCGCTGGCCGACAAGTCGCGCACGATCCGCGTCCCGATCAACGTCGTCGCGCAGCTCAACGGCGTCGTGCGGGCCGAGCACCGGCTGCGCGTCGAACACGGGCGCGAGCCGACGGCCGAGGAGGTCGCCGAGGCGACGGGACTCGACGCCGAGAAGGTCGTGGCGCTGCGGCGCTGGGCGCAACCACCCGTCTCGCTCGAGCAGCCGATCGGCGATGACGGCGGCTCGGTACTGGGGGATCTGCTCCCCGACGACGGGCCCTCCCCGTTCGAATGCGCCGCGTCGGGCGCCGCCGACGAGCTTGTACGGGGGCTGCTGGCCACACTCGACGAGCGCGAGCGACGCGTGCTCGAGCTGCGCTACGGCCTGGGCGGACGCGAGCCCTGCTCGACGACCGAGATCGGTCGACAGCTCAACCTGTCGGGGCAGCGCATCCGCCAGCTGGAATCGCGCTCGCTGGAGAAGCTCGAACGCATCGCGACGGCGCGCGAGCTGCGCGAGGCACTGTAGATCCCCACGCGAAGGCCATGAAGCAACCCCCCAAGACGGAAGGCGGGCATCATCGAATGAGGCGTTTGATCGCCGACGCGGCGTCTGCGTCGGCTGTTGGCTGCGATGCGAGTACTGGTTGCATCACGTGCGGCGATGTTGCCGTGGCGTTGGTGGTGGTGCGGTTGGATGCCGAGCGTGGGCTGGCGTTGTGTGGCGATGGCGGCGGCGCGTCGGAGACGGTCGAGATCGGGTTGGTGGCGCCGGTGGCGCCGGGCGATCGTGTGCTGGTGCATGCGGGCACGGCGATCGCGCGGCTTGATGAGGAGGTTGTCGATGAGGTTCGTTGACGAGTTTCGCGATCCGGCGCTGGGCGAGGTGTTGGCGGGCGAGATCTTGGGGTTGGTCGAGCCGGGTCGTCAGTACAAGTTCATGGAGGTCTGCGGCGGGCATACGCATTCGATTTACAAGTACGGCATCGATGATCTGTTGCCGGCCAACGTGGAGTTGGTGCATGGGCCGGGGTGTCCGGTGTGCGTGATTCCGATGGGCCGCGTCGATGATGGCATCGCGTTGGCTCATCAGCCGGGGGTGATCTTTACGTGCTTTGGCGACATGCTGCGGGTGCCCGGCTCGGAGGGCACG
>DASZOA010000167.1:0-1622 GCA_035551055.1 Solirubrobacteraceae bacterium | reverse complement strand
ATCTCGCTCGTCGAGCAGGTGACAGGACGCGTCACGACGGCCCGGGCGGCGCTGAACGGTGCGGCGCAGGGGGCGTTCGTCGCGCTGCTGTTCATGTTGCTGGTCGTGATCTTCTTCACGGTTGCCGAGGGCTTCTGGGTGCTGCTGGTCACGGCGCTCGCTGTCGGTGTCGTGTTCGGCGCGCTGTTCGCGGCCGCGATGCACGCGTCGCGCGGCGGCCGCCGCGACTTCGCGTCGACCTCGGGGCTGAGCGCCGATCGCTTCGAGGTGCAGGCCGACGTCGAGGTGGCCGCCGAGGCGCGCCGCATGCTCGCCGATCTTCCGCCGGCCGACGCCGATCGCCCGCTGAAAGCGGCCTGAGCGAACGGCCGGCGGGCGATCGTCAGCACGATGACGGCAGGCCGGGTGCGCCGCCACGCGGGGGATCAGCCGAGCGTGAGGCGTGCTCGCAGTCGCGTCGCGGCGCTCGTGGCGCTCGCCGCACTGGCCGCGGGCTGCGGTGGCGGCGATGATCGCGCCGAGCGGCCGGCGCGAACCGACGCACCCGCCGGCGCCGCTGCAGGCGGCGGCGATGGCGGGACGCTGGCGCGCGTCCCCGAGATCTACGGACGACTGGAGCCGTCCGTCGTCGCGGTCGAGGTTCGCGGTCCGGCGGGCGGCGGCGAGGGCAGCGGCGTCGTCTTCGAGCCCCGCCGGATCGTGACCAACCACCACGTCGTCGCCGGCGCCGACGACGTCAGCGTCGGGCTGGCCAGCGGCGAGCGCATCAGCGCGCGCGTCGTCGCGACCGACCCGCGCACCGATCTGGCGCTGCTGGCGGTCGACCGCGACCTGCCGCCGGCGACGTTCGCCGACTCGCTGCCACCCGTCGGCTCGCTGGCCGTCGCGATCGGCAACCCGCTCGGGTTCGAGAGCTCGGTGACCGCGGGCATCGTCTCCGGCGTCGATCGCGCGATCCCCTCCGACGGCCAGACCCCGCGCTCGTCAACCTGCTCCAGACCGACGCGCCGATCTCACCGGGCAACTCGGGCGGCGCCCTCGTCGGCCGGGACGGCGAGGTGATCGGCATCAACGTCGCGTACATCCCGCCGGCCGCACGCGCCGTCGCGATCGGCTTTGCGATCCCATCGCCGACCGTCGTCGACGTCGTGCGACAGCTCGCCGAAGACGGCGACGTCGACCACGCGTTCCTCGGCGTCCAGCTGCGATCGCTGACCCCCGACGTCGCCGACCGCCTCGACGTGGGCGTCCAGGAGGGCGCGATCGTCGCCGGCGTCGACGACGGAACGCCCGCCGACCGGGCCGGTCTGCGCTCCGGTGACATCATCGTCGAGATCGGCGACCGCCGGGTCGCCAGCGTCGAGGATGTCCTGTCCGCCCTGCGCCGGGCCGACCCAGGAGACACGCTCGCCTTCACCATTCGTCGCGACGGCGAGCGTCGCGAGATCGACGTCAGGACCGGCCGGCGCCCGGACTGAAGCGCGGCCGGCGACGACCGCGAGCCGCGCCCCTACTCGCGCGTCCAAGGCGTCCCGACCAGCGCGATGATCCCGACCGCGACGAAGGCCGTGACGACGGCGCCCGCGGTCACGCCGAACAGCAGCGGCGTCGAGTCCTGGGCG
>DASZOA010000166.1:0-6013 GCA_035551055.1 Solirubrobacteraceae bacterium | reverse complement strand
GACCGACTCAGGAGAGAGCATGGCTTCCGTCAGCGACACGCGCGGCTACTCGGCCACGAAAGACGATCTCAAGAAGCGCCTCGCGCGCGTCGAGGGGCAGGTCCGGGGCGTCGCGAAGATGGTCGAGGAGGACCGCTACTGCATCGACGTCCTCACGCAGATCTCGGCGGTTCAGGCCGCGCTCGACAAGGTCGCGCTCGGCGTGCTCGCCGACCATGCCGACCACTGCATCGTGCACGGCCACGGCGGCAAGACGCCCGAGGAGAACTCCGAGGAGCTGATCGCCGCCGTCGCGCGGCTCATGCGCCGCGGCTGATCGCCCGGCCGCGGGACAGGCGACGGCGCGCTCGTCGTGCAGCCGCGGCGGCGTCTGGTGAACTTGTGCGGTGACGCCTGATCGCGGCCACCCGGCAGACGACGTCGACCGCCTGCGAAGCGAGGTGGCGCACGCCGGCCGGACGCTCGCCGCGGCGGGCCTCGTGAGCGGTCGCGCCGGCAACGTGAGCGCCCGCGCCGGCGACCTCGTCGCGATCAGCGCGACGGGCGCGCGCCTGGCGCGCCTCTGCGAGGACGAGGTCGCGATCGTCGACCTCGCCGGCGCGCGCGTCGCTGCGGCCATTGCGCCCAGCTCCGAGCTGCCGCTGCACCTGGCGGTCTACCGCCACTTCGACGCCGGCGCGGTCGTCCACACGCACCCGCCGATGGCGACCGCCGTCGCGTGCGTCGTCGACGAGCTGCCGTGCATCCACTACACGCTGCTGGCGCTCGGCGGCAGCGTACGCGTCGCCCGCTATGCGACGTTCGGCTCGGCGGATCTCGGCGCGAGCGTGGTCGAGGCGCTCCAGGACCGCACCGCCGCGCTCATGGCCAGCCACGGCGCCGTCGCGTACGGGCGCGACCTGCAGGCCGCGGTCGATGCGAGCGAGCTGCTGGAGTCGGTCTGCGCGTTCTACGTCCACGCGCGGGCGTGCGGGACGCCGCGCGTGCTCGGCGACGACGAGCGCCGCGCGGTCGCCGAGGCGCTGGAGCGCACGAGCGGCGAGCGGAGCGACTGACTCGCGCTCGAGCGCTGGTGCGCGGCCGCGGCGGCGCGGCCTGAAGCCGGCCGACGGCGAGTATGCTCCAGGCGACGCGGAGGAGGCGCAGACCATGAGCCCAGACAACGACGGCGAGTCGTTCCAGGAGACCGGACGGGCGATCGAGCGGGACGTCGATCAGGAGCGCGCCCGCCTCGACGAGCTCGGCGAGCACATCGACGAGGCCGCGAAGAAGGCGCAGACCACGCGCGATCAGGCTGATCCGGAGAGCGACGAGAAGGTCGCCGAGACCATCGGCGAGTGGTCCGACGAGGCGCCCCGCGAGGACGATCCCGCCGGCGCCGTCGACGACCCGCAGGACGACGGGCGGGAGGACTGACGGCGCGGCAACGCCCTCTCGCGGGCGTCAGTCGCGACCGGGTCCGGTGAGCCGGCGGACGCCGGACGGGGTGCGGACGTAGACCTGCCAGGCGTAGTAGGACCGAAACGAGCGCTCGTCGGCGCGCATCCGCGCCGCGAACCGGCGGATCGCGCGCACGTACGACGTGGAGTGGTTGTAGGCGAACAGCGCGCCGTCGAGGTCGCGCCGCGCGCCGGAGCTGCGCAGGTAGTTCGCGGCCGCGAGGATCGCGTCGCGCGGGTCGTCGATGTCTCCGCCCATGCCGTACTGGCGCCATGTCGACGGCAGGAACTGCATCGGCCCGCGTGCGCCCGCCTCGCTGGCGCTGCGCACGCGCCCGAACGCCGACTCGACGAAGTTGATCGACGCGAGGATCGACCAGTGCACGCCGAAGCGCCGCTGCGCGGCGGCGTAATGGCGGCGCAGCTCGGCCGCCGGCGCGGCATCGGCCACGCGCACGCGCGGCAGGCGCTCGGGCGAGCGCGGGATCCGCGCGAGGTGGCGCAGGCCGCGAACGGTGTCGCGCGCCTCGCCGCGAACGTCGCGCGGCAGGCGTGCGAGGACGGCGTCGCCGAGCCTGCGCCGGGCCGCCGTCAACCGCAGGATGCGCTGGTGGTGCAGCGCCAGGTAGGTCACGTCGGGTGGCATCGCAGCGCTCGTGTCCCAGCCCCCCACGGCATCGCGCAGGCTGCGGACCGTGGCGGTCAACGTCGCGGCGAGCCGGGCGGGGCGGCGCGGCAGCGCGGCGTCCGGATCGGGCAGCGCCTGCGCGAACCGCGCCGTCGCGGCCGGGCGCGAGGCAGGATCGTCGGCGACGGCGACCGCCATCCCGGTCGCGACGCCCAGGGCGATCAGGACGGCCAGCACCCGGCGCACCGACACGAGGTTAGATCAGCGCGCGCCGAGCGGCGCCGGCGCTGCTACGAGCCGCCACCCTGGCGCCGCAGCACGAAGGGAAAGCCGACCCCGCGCAGCACGGGCAGGTCGAGGAACGCGAGGCCGAGCAGCGTCGACTCGTCCCACGCGCGCAGCTCGTCGCGGACCCAGCGGTACGGCGGCGTCTCCTGCGGGCGGTACCGGCAGACGAGCGTCGGGCGGCCGTCGATCAGCGAGGGGGCGATGCGCGCGGTCAACGGCGTCGCCTCGCCGTCGCGCACGAGGTTGACCCCGTGCGCCTCGCCCGCGCCCGCAGCCGGCGGGTCGAAGCGCTTGCCGTGCCAGCAGGGCAGGCCGGTCGCCGCCATCGCCGAGCGGCATGCCAGGTCGTACGCCTCCGGGCCGGGAAACGAACCGTGGTGGCGGCCGGCGATCGCGCCGAGCTCGGGAGCCGCCAGCCGCCGGAAGCGCCGGCGCAACTCGCCGTGCGAGTGCTCCTCGGGGCGGTCGACCGTTCGTTGCTCGGACGCGGACAGCGCGGCCTCCGATGCCGCGTCAGCGCTCGCGGTCGCCCGCCACGCGCGCCTCGACCGCGGCGCGGATCTGACGCGCGACGTCGGGCAGCTCGCGCTCGATGAAGCGGACGTCGTGGCCCTGGACGACCGCCAGGCGCATCGGCGACGAGGCGACGACGGTCGCCGTGCGCCGGCGGTCGTCGTCGAGCAGCGCGATCTCGCCGAAGAAGTCGCCCGGCCCGAGCTCGGCGATCGGCGTGCCGCCCTTGCTGATCGCGGCGGTGCCCGCCTCGATGACGAACAGCTCGTACGCGAGATCGCCCTCGCGCACCAGCTCGCGCCCGGCCTCGACGTCGACTTCCTCGACGAGCGGCGCGATGCGCTTGCGCTCGCGCTTCGAGAGCCCCGAGAACAGCGGCAGCTGCTGCAGGCGAGCCTCGTCCACGACGCGCGAGGCTAACCGCCGGGCCGAGCGCCGGTCAACCCGCGTGACGGCCGCGCTGGCCCGCCGCGCGCGAGCGGAGCGCGGGCGGTCGCGAGCGCGAGCAGGACGACGGAGGCGAGCGGCGAAGCAGTGACGGTGACCGAGCCGCAGCGCGTGGGCGACCTGGAGATCGCCGACGACCCCGCCTACGAGCGCAGAGCGCTGGCCGTGCGCCGGGTCTTCGCGGGCGTCTGGGCGCTGATCATGCTCGCCGCGCTGCTGGGGATCTTCGGAACCGGCCCGCTGAGCGACGCGAGAAGCGCCGACGGGCCGCTGCGGGCCGAGTACGAGCGCTTCACGCGCTTCGGCACGACGACCGAGCTGTCGATCGCGCCCGGCCGCGCGGACGGCAGGACGAACGTCGCGATCTCCCGCTCCTACCTGCACGACATGGTCATCGACGACATCCTCCCCCAGCCCGATGGCGCGACGGTCCTGCCCGACCGCGTCGTGTACACGTTCGACGTGCAGCCGCCCGGCGACGTCAAGTTCTTCTCCACGTTCCGCGAGATCGGCCTGCAGAAGGCAACCGTGTGGGGCCCGGACGGGCGCCGCGTCTCGTACACCCAGATCGTCTACCCCTGACCTGCGATGGACGCCGTCCTCAGAGCAACAGCGATCTACGCGGCGCTGCTGGTCATCCTGCGGCTCAGCGGCAAGCGCACGATCGGCCAGATCACGGTGTTCGACTTCATCCTGCTGCTCGTCGTCGCCGAGGCGACGCAGCAGGCGCTGCTCGGCGACGACTTCTCGGTCACCAACGGGGTGCTGGTGATCCTGACGCTCGTCGGAATCGAGCGCCTGGCCGACCTCGTCTCGATACGCTCCACCGGCATGAAGCGGCTGCTCGACGGCCGCCCGACGATCATCGTCGATCACGGGCGCACGCTCGACGAGCGGCTCGAGCGGCTGCGCATCACGCCCGACGAGATCCTCCAGCAGGCGCGCTCCTCCCAGGGCGTCGAGCGGATCGAGCAGATCAAGTACGCCGTGCTCGAGCGCAACGGCGTGATCTCGATCGTCCCCAGGAAGGAGTGACGGGCGCTGCAGCGGCGATTGCGGCGCTGTCAGGCGCATGACACTGCTCGCCGCGCTTCTCCTTCTCCGGGAAGGCGCGGTGAATGGGGTCACCCAGCGACACCCGCGAGAGCGACTGCGTGCGCCGCCGTTGCGCCCGGACCGAACCCGAAGGAGGACGTCTTGCGCGTGCTCGGCATCAACGCGGTCTTCCATGATCCCGCCGCCGCGCTCGTCGTCGACGGCGCGCTCGTGGCGGCCGCCGAGGAGGAGCGCTTCAGCCGCCGCAAGCACGGCAAGGAGCCCGTTCCGTTCTCGACCTGGGAGATGCCGACGCAGTCGGCGCGCTGGTGCCTCGAGCACGCCGGGATCGAGCCCGCCGAGCTCGACGCGGTCGCGTACTCCTATGACCCCGACCTCGCCCCCGTGCCGGGCCAGGACATCACCGCCGACGGCTGGGAGGACCTGCGCACGCTGTACGCCCGCCGGGCGCCGCTGTTCCTCGCCTCCGCGCTGCCGGGGCTCGATCCCTCCAGGGTGCGCTTCGTCGCGCATCACGTCGCGCACGCGGCGTCCGCCTACCTGGCCGCGCCGCGGTGCTCGTCGGCCACGCTCTGCGTCGATGGGCGCGGCGAGTCGTTCTCGCACCTCGCCGGTCACGCGCGCGACGGCGAGCTCGACGTCCTGGCCCGCCAGCGCCTGCCCCACTCGCTCGGGCTGATGTACGAGGAGCTCACGGCGCACCTCGGATTCCGCCGGTCGTCCGACGAATATAAGGTGATGGCGATGGCCTCCTACGGGCGGCCGCGGTTCCTTCAGGCGCTCCGCGAGCTCGTCCGCACGACCGGCGACGGCGGCTTCGTCACCGACGCGGTCGCCTGGGGCCGCTTCGCGCCGCCCGCGCGCGGCGGCGAGGACTTCACCGAGGACCACGCCGACCTCGCCGCGAGCGTCCAGGCGCGGCTGGAGGAGGTGCTGCTCGACCTCGTGCGGTGGCTGCACGAGCGCACCGGGGAGTCGCTGCTGACGCTCTCGGGCGGCGTCGCGCTCAACTGCGTCGCGAACTCCCGGGTGTGGCGCGACGGGCCGTTCGAGGAGGTCTGGGTGCAGCCTGCCGCGGGCGACGCCGGCACGGCGCTCGGCGCCGCGCTGCACGCCGCGCACGCGCTCGGCGACGAGGTGCGCCCGATGACCACGGCCGCGCTCGGGCGCGCCTGGAGCGACGACGAGCTCGCGACGTGGCTCGACGGCGCCGGCGTCGCGTACGAGCGGGCCGACGACGTCGCGGAGGTCGTCGCCGAGGCGCTGGCGCGCGACGAGATCGTCGCGTGGTTTCAGGGCGCCAGCGAGTACGGTCCGCGCGCGCTCGGTCACCGCAGCCTGCTCGCCGACCCCCGCCGCGAGGAGAACCTGCGGCGCCTGAACGACGTCAAGGGCCGCGAGCGGTTCCGGCCGGTCGCGCCGATGGTCCACGGCCACCGCGCCGCGGAGATCTTCGACGGCCCGCTGCCGAGCCCGTACATGCTCTTCGTCCACGACGTCCGGCCCGCGTGGCGAGACCGCATCCCGGCCGTCGTCCACGTCGACGGGACGGCGCGGATCCAGACGGTGAGCGAGGGCGAGCAGCCGCTCGTCGCGGCGATGCTGCGCGCGTTCGAGCGGCGGACGGGCCTCCCGGTCGTCG
>DASZOA010000165.1:0-3864 GCA_035551055.1 Solirubrobacteraceae bacterium | reverse complement strand
CCGCCGCCCTGCATCTGGTTCATGAGGAAGATCCAGAAGCCGATGAACAGCAGGAACGGCAGGACGTAGGTCAGCATCGAGATCCACCCGTTCGTGCGCGTGCCCTTGACGTCGAACTGGGTGATCTTCCTGTCCTGCTCGGCCGCCAGCAGCGTCTTGGTGAGCTCGTCGCCGTAGTCGCCGGCGAAGCCGATCTCGTACTGGGTCTTGTCCTTGAGCGTGACGAGCAGCTCGTTGGAGCGGTTGCGCATCTCGACGGTCTTGATCGCGCCGGTGTCGAGCTGCTGCAGGAACTGCGCGAAGCCGGGCTCCTGCTTCTTGTCGGGACTGGAGATCAGCTGCTGGGCGAAGAACGCCAGGATCACGACGATCAGGATCGGGAAGGCGGCGCTCTTCGAGAAGCGGCTCATGCGGATGCGATGACTCGATCGATCACGGAACGGCCAGCGTAGCAGGGGTACGCGAACCCCCGGCCGATTGGATCAGCCGTCCTCTACCCGGGCCCGCGACCACTGTATCCGCAGCTCAGGGCTCGCTCTCGAGCGCGGCGACGTACGGCAGGTTGCGAAAGCGCTCGCCGTGGTCGAGGCCGTAGCCGACGACGAAGCGGTTGGGGATCTCGAAGCCGACGTAGCGCGGCTCGAGCGCGACCTTCAGCCGCGCGGGCTTGGTCAGCAGCGCGCAGACCTCGATCGACGCCGGGTTGCGCGCGCCGAGGTTGCGCAGCAGATACTGCAGGGTCAGGCCGGAGTCGACGATGTCCTCGACGATCAGCACGTGGCGGCCCTCGAGCGCCACGTCGAGGTCCTTGAGGATCCGCACCACGCCGGAGGAGTCGGTCGCCGAGCCGTAGCTCGCGACCGCCATGAAGTCCAGCTCGCACGGCACGTCGATGTGGCGCATGAGGTCCGACAGGAAGAAGACCGCGCCCTTCAGGACGCCGACGAGCAGCAGGTCGCGGCCCTCGTAGTCGGCGGTGATCTGGCGGCCGAGCTCGCGAACGCGGCGCGCGAGGTCATCGGGCTGGACCAGGATCTCGCCGACGGCGGCGTCGCGCATGCGAGCGGGAGTCTACGAGCGCGACCGGCGCCGGCCGGCGGCCGCGGCGGCGGGCGCCGAGCGTCCCGGCGGCGTCGGCTCGACGCGCAGCACGCCGCCGCGGACGACCGCGCGCGCGCCGTCGCCGAGGTCCAGCGCGCCGTCGCCGAGCGCGAGGATCTCGCCGAGCCGCCCCGGCGCGCGCGCACACAGGCGGCCCGCCGCGTCCTCGGCGAGCCGGCGCACGACGAGCCGGGCGAGCGCGGGCGGCAGCGCCGCGAGGTGGGCGACCGCGATCCGATCGCGCCCGGCGAGCGCGGTCTGCACGACCTCGTCGAGCACGGCGGCCTCGTCGCGCAGCAGCTGCGCCGTGCGCGCGACGTTGGCCTCGGCCGCCGGATGCAGCCGGCGCAGCGCCGGCACGAGCGCGGCGCGCGCCCGGTTGCGGGCGAAGGCCGGATCGTCGTTGGAGGCGTCCTCGCGCCAGCTCAGCCCGCGCGCGCCGCAGTGCGCGGCGGTCTCCTCGCGCCCGACGTGCAGCAGCGGGCGCACGAGCAGGCCGTCGCGCGCGGGCATCCCGAGCAGCGCGCGCCGGCCGGGCGAGGCGGCCAGCCGGTAGAGCACGGTCTCGACCTGGTCGCTCGCGGTGTGCCCGGTCGCCAGCAGCGCGCCGCGCGCGAGCGCGAGCTGCGCGCCCGCGCCGAGCCGCACGTCGCGCGCCCACGCCTGCAGGTTGCCCGCCTCGCCGGGACGCCGCGCCGCGTGGACCTCGAGCTCGACGCCGAGCCGCTCGCACAGCTCGCGGCAGAACAGCTCGTCGGCGCCGGCGGCGGCGCGCAGCCCGTAGTTGACGTGCAGCGCGGCGACCGCCTCGCGACCCGCGAGCCGGACCGCGACGTCGAGCAGGCAGACCGAGTCGCGGCCGCCGGACAGCAGCACGACGACGGGCTGGGCGGCGGCCAGCAGGCCGGTCGCTCTAACGCGCTCGAGCAGGTCCATCGGGTCGAGTCTAGGGTCGGCCCCTAGGGATCATTCCCGATTGGCGGCAGCGTGCCGCGAGCGGACACTGGCAGCATGGAACCGACATCCGAGACCCCCGCCGCGCCGCCGCCCGCCCCCGGCCTGCGGCGCCTGACACGCTCGAGCGGCGACCGCCTCATCGCCGGCGTCTGCGGCGGCATCGGGCGCTACTTCGGCGTCGATCCGACGCTCGTGCGGATCGGCTTCGTGGCGCTCGCGCTGCTCGGCGGCACCGGCCTGATCGTCTACGCGGCCGCGCTGCTGCTCGTCCCGGTCGACGACGCGAGCGTCGCGCCGGAGGCGACCGCGCGCGACCGCGCGCTGGCGGTCGCGATCGCCGTCGTGCTGATCGTCGCCGGTCTCGCGCTCGGCGGCTTCGGATTTCTCTTCGGCGGCGCGCTCGTGCCGCTCGGCCTGCTCGCGCTCGCCGGCCTGGCCGTCTGGTGGCTCGTCTCCGGCGAGCGCCCGGGCGGCAGCGCGGGCGACGTCGTGCGCCGCGCGGCGCTCGGCGTCGGGGTGCTGATCGGCTGCGCCGCGCTCGCGGTCGCGAGCTTCTTCGCCAGCGCCCTGGGCGGCGGGGTCGTCGTCGCGGCGATCGTCATCGCGGCCGGCGCAGCGCTCGTCGCCGCGGCGTTCGTCGGCGGCGCGCGCTGGCTGGTGCTGCCCGCGCTGGCGATCGCCCTGCCGCTGGCGTTCGTGGCGGCGGCGGGGATCGACCTCGACGGCGGCTTCGGCGAGCGCCGCGCGCGCCCGGCGACGCTGGCCGAGCTCGAGCAGGTCTACCGGCTCGGCGCCGGCGAGCTCGTCGTCGACCTGCGCGACCTGGAGCTGCCCGCCGGCGACCACCCGCTGTCGGTCCGGATCGGCGCCGGCCACGCGCTCGTGCTCGTGCCCGAGGACGTCTGCGTCGCCAGCTCGGCGTCGGTCGGGATGGGCGGCGTGTCGATCTTCGACCACGACGGCGGCGGGATCGACGTCGACTGGAGCGACCGGCGCCGCGCGCCCGAGGGGACGCCGCGGCTCGTGCTCGAGGGCGACGTCGGGCTCGGCCTGCTCGAGGTGCGCCATCGCGAGATCGACCACCGCGGTCCGCCCTGGGAGCGCCGCGACCGGTTCGGCGGCTACCTCGAGGAGCGCAACGCGGCCTGCGCGAGCTCGGCGTGATGCGCCGCGCCCGCGACGCCGACGGACCGTCGCTCGTCGCGGGGCTCGTGTTGATCGCGTTCGGCGTCGTGCTGCTGCTCGATCGCAGCGGCGCCCTGCGCCTGACGTTCGCCGCGGTGGCCCCGATCGCGTTCGCCGTCGTCGGGGCCGTCCTGCTGGCCAGCGGCCTCAGCCGACGACAATGAGCCAGGTGACCGACACGACCGCCAGCCCGAGCGGGCGTACCGCCGCCCCGGCGCGCGACCTGCGCCGCGACCCCGCCAACGGCATCGTGGCGGGCGTCTGCGAGGGGATCGGCCGGCGGCTGGACGTCGACCCGCTGCTGCTGCGGATCGTCTTCGTCGCGACGACGCTCGCCAGCGGCCTGGGGATCGTCGCCTACCTGCTGGCGTGGTGGCTGCTGCCCGCCGAGGCCCGCGAGCAGCCGGCCGCCGCGCCACGCGCCGGCGCGCGCGACCGGCTCGGCGCGCTGGAGGTCGGGCTCGGCGTCGGCTGCCTCGTCGTCGCGATCCTGCTGGCGTTCCGCGCGCTCGGGCTGCCGGTCTCGGACGCGCTGACCTGGCCGCTCGTGCTCGTCGCCGCCGGCGGGGCGCTGATCTGGCGCCAGTCCGTCGGGCGCTCGGCCGCGCCGCGCCGGTCGCG
>DASZOA010000164.1:0-1533 GCA_035551055.1 Solirubrobacteraceae bacterium | reverse complement strand
CCGAAGCGCGCATCACGAGCTACCGCGACGGCCCGCTGCTCGTGCGCGGGGCGTTTCGGCTCGAGGACCAGGACGGCAACCCGATCGACGCCGGCCGCGAGACGATCGCCCTGTGCCGCTGCGGCAAGTCGCGCACGCGTCCGTTCTGCGACGGCTCGCACAAGGTCGTGCGCTTCCGCGCACCCAGCGGCGCGGAGTCAGGACGCGGCGGCTGAGGGCTCCGGCGACGCCGCCGACAGCGCGATCCGCAGCGAGCTGACGCCGTCCTCCCAGGCCCCGAGCACGTGCC
Source organism: Solirubrobacteraceae bacterium (assembly GCA_035551055.1). Lineage (GTDB taxonomy): Bacteria > Actinomycetota > Thermoleophilia > Solirubrobacterales > Solirubrobacteraceae > CADCVQ01. The sequence goes on along the minus strand of DASZOA010000164.1, from coordinate 1,244 downwards.
GCGCGGCCCGCGCGTCGAGCTCGGCGAGGGTCGCGGCGCCCCAGAGGATGTCGCGCGCGAGCTGCGGCTGCTGGCGCGCGAGGCCGCCCGCGAGGTCGACCGCGGCGATGTTCTCGTGAATCGCGTCGGCGGTGACGTGCTCGTCGAAGAACGCCGTCGCGCGCTCGCCGAAGCCGAGGCGCCGCAGGCCGTTGGCGTAGCGGCGGTTGGGGAGCGAGGACTCCATCTCGAAGAGCGCGAGGTGCCCGACGATCGCCCCGCGCCAGCGCCGGTGCAGCCCGAACAGCGACATGAGGTTGACGGTCGCGAGCGTGACGCCGGGCACGTGGTCGACGTAGGCGCCGTAGCGCGCGTCGAGGCCGAGCTCGTCCATCGCGTCGGCGAACAGCTGCGCGTGGATGCGGGCGGCGTCGCCGCCGCCGTACTCGTCGGCCTGGATCTGCACGAGCGCGGCCTTCGGCGCGCCGTGCAGGCGCGGCAGCGCCCACGAGTGCGGGTCGGCCTCCTTGAGCTGGTAGGCGGAGCGGTGCACGACGAACTCCAGCAGCTGCTCGAGGGCCGCCTCGCGCTCGAGGAAGAGCGACAGCGACGGCGCGTCGTCGGCCTCGGCGATCGCCCGCAGGGCGAGGTCCATCTCCTCGGGAGCCCTGGGCGCGCGCGGCCGCGGCACGGCCGCGGCGAGCGCGGCCTCGAAGCAGGCCTCCAGGTCGCGGCGCAGCGTCAGCAGCGAGGGCTCCCACTCCCACTCGTCGGCGACGCCCGGCAGGCCGCGGTAGTGCAGCTCATAGCAGAGGTACAGCGAAAGCTGCAGATCCTCGTCGGCGAGCGGGTCGGCCGGCGTCGCCAGCGGCGGCGCCGCGACCGGGTGCACCGGCAGCGCGAGCGCACCGAGCAGCGTCTCGCTGACCTCCCCCCGCGGCTGAGGAAGACGAAGCACGGCAAGCGCGTACCCTGTGCCGCACCGCGGTGAACGGAGCGGTCGTGGCGGCGCGCGGCGCTATGCCAGCAGCCGCTGCGACAGCCACGCGACGAGGCCGTCGAGGGCGTCGCGCGCGGCTCGGCTGCGACCGCGAGCTCGAGCAGGCGCGCGCGCAGCGGCTCGCGCTCGCCGATCTCGCCACCGGCGAGCGCGAGCCGCTGCGCGCGCGCCTGGAGCGCCTCTTCGACGAGCTGGCGCCGGTCGCCGCGCGACTCGGCTGCGACCGCGAGCTCGAGCAGGCGCGCGCGCTGGCGAGCGGGCCCGG
>DASZOA010000163.1:0-12254 GCA_035551055.1 Solirubrobacteraceae bacterium | reverse complement strand
ACGCCGTTGACGCAGCGGCTGCGCTTGCCCACGATCAGCTTGTCGATGAAGACGGCCGAGTCGTAGATGCGGTCGCCCTGGTCGAAGATCGACAGGTACAGGTGGCGCGTGGCGCGGTTGACGCGCGCCGAGGCGCGCAGGATGCGCGTCGCGCCGTCGTACGTCGTGCCCTTCGCGGCCGCCGCGCTGACGCTCGTCGGTCCGATCCGGTTGATCCGGATCGGCGCATCGCCCGCCGTCACCGCGAAGTTGCGCGGCGCGGTGATCTGCGGGTCCTCCTTCGTGGAGGCCGTCCAGTTGGAGGCGTTCACCTCGGCGATGAAGGCGTCGTTGAAGACGTCGTCGACGAACTCGGGGAACTCCTCGGAGAGGAAGCGGAAGCGGAACGACAGGCAGTTGGCGTTGCGCGGGATGCGCAGGTCGATGCGCATCATCGTCACGTCGCGCGCGCCGCGGATCGAGGGGCCGCCGGCCGTCGAGCCGCTGTCGCCGGCATCGTTCGGGTCGTCGGCGAGCCGCGCGTTGCCGGTGGTCAGCATGCCGAAGCTCTTGCCGTGGAGCGGAAAGCCGGCCAGGCGCGTCGTCGACACCGCCGCGGGCTTGGAGCCGGGCGGCACCGCCGGGAAGACCGCCCGCTTGACGACCTTCGGGTCGACCGCGATCGCGCGCGCGATGGCCGTCGCCGACGGGTCGGCCGGATACTCGATGATTGCGGCTCGCGCGGCAGCCGCGCCCGCGCCGACCGCCACGCTCATGCCGCATGTGACGCTGAGAGCGCGCAGGACGCGCCGTCGATCCCTCATGCCTGCCCCTCCCGACTCGTTGCTGGATAGCCCGTCGCACGCGACTTCCCCGGATACGCCGTTCGTGCGATGACGGGTGGTCAGTACGCTGACAACGCCGCGCTGACCGCTCGTGTCGCCGGCAACGCCTCCAGGGTGCGAGTCCGGCGCCGGCGAGCGTCCCGGCGCGCCGATGCCCGGATGAGTCGAGACGACAACCGATCAGTCGGACGGTCGAGCACGGCGCTGACGCTGACGGCGGCGGGCGTGACGCTGCTCGGCGTGCTGGTGAGCATCGGCGTGACGGTCGGCATCGGCGTGAAGGGCCCGTGGTGGCTGCGACTCGGCGCCGGTCTCGCCAGCACAGTGGTGCTCGTGGCGATCGTCAAGCTGACGACCCGAAGCGGCCGCGGACCGCTGGCGCGGCTGGCGAACTGGACGATCGGGGCGCCCGGCGACGAGCGCTGATCCGGGCGGGCGATCGCATTTGCGCGGCCGCCGGAGACGAGGCGTTGACCATCCGCGACGAGGGAGGGGTTAACTGTGTGCGATGCACGTCGGGTACGCACCGCTGTTCTGGCGGCTGTTCATCCCCAACGCGACGGTGCTGGCGGTCGCCTGCGTCGTGCTCATGGTCCAGCCGGCGAACGGGCGCGTGCCGGCGCTGGTCGGCGGGCTGCTCGTCATGCTCGCCGTGAACTTCGCGCTCATCACGCGCGCGGTGCGCCCGCTCGTGCGCCTGACGGCGCTCATGCAGGCGGTCGACCCGCTCATCCCCGGAGAGCGAATCCCGATCCCCCGTCAGCGCTCGGAGGTCGCCGTGCTCGCCGAGGCGTTCAACGAGATGCTCGACCGGCTGGAGCGCGAACGCCGCGACAGCGGCCTGCGCGCGCTGAGCGAACGCGAGCGCGAGCGGCGCCGGATCGCGGCCGAGCTGCACGACCAGATCGGACAGACGATGACGGCCATCGCGCTGCAGCTGGACCGCATCTGCGCCCACGCCCCGAACGGCCTGCACGAGGAGTGCCGCGACGCACGCGACGCGCTGCTCGGCGGCGTCGAGGACGTGCGGCGGCTGGCGCGCGACCTGCGCCCGGAGGTGCTCGACGCGCTCGGCCTCGTGCCCGCCCTGACGAGCCTCGCCGAGCGGATGTCGCGGCAGACCGGCATCCCGATCGAGCGCGAGCTGCAGCGCGAGCTGCCCGAGCTCGGCGACGACGCGCAGCTCGTCGTCTACCGCGTCGCGCAGGAGGCCCTGACCAACGCGGTGCGCCATGCGCAGGCCGGGCACATCGCGCTGCGCCTGCGCGCGCGCGACGGCAGCGTCGTGCTCTCGATCGGCGACGACGGCACCGGCGTCGGGGGCGCCAAGGGCAGCGCCGGCGGGGGCATCCGCACGATGCGCGAGCGCGCGCTGTCGATCGGCGCCGATCTGCGCATCGAGTCGCGGCCCGCGAGCGGAACCGTCGTACGGCTCGAGCTGCCGGTCGATGGGCGCGACGAGGGGGCGTCGTGATCCGCGTGCTGCTCGCCGACGACCACGCGCTGGTCCGCCACGGCCTGAAGATGATCCTCGACGCCGAGCCGGACTTTCAGGTCGTGGCCGAGGCCAGCGACGGGCCGCAGGCCGTGGAGGCCGCGCTCGCCGGCGACATCGACCTCGCGGTGCTCGACGTGGCGATGCCGCGCCTCACCGGCATCCAGGCGGCGCGCCAGATCTGCGAGCACCGCCCCAACCTGCGCGTGCTGATCCTCTCGATGCACGACAACGAGCAGTTCTTCTTCGAGGCGCTGCGCGCGGGCGCGTCGGGCTACATCCTGAAGTCCGCCGCGCACGACGACCTGATCCGCGCGTGCCGCTCGGCGATGCGCGGCGAGCCGTTCCTCTATCCGCGCGGCGTGGCCGCGCTCGTGCGCACGTACCTCGAGGGCGGCACCGGCGAGGCGCCGGAGGATCCGTTGAGCTTCCGCGAGTCCGAGGTGCTCAAGCTCATCGCCGAGGGCATGACCAGCCGCGAGATCGGCGACGTGCTGCAGATCAGCGAGAAGACGGTCGAGCGCCACCGCAGCAACATCCTGGACAAGCTCGGGCTGCGCGACCGCGTCGCGCTCACGCGCTACGCGATCCGGCGCGGCCTCGTCGAGCCCTGATCGAATGGGCGGCGGGTATGCCCGGTTTCCCGGAGGGCCGTCCTGACGCGCCGCGGGCGCGCCAGGACCGCGGTCCTACGCCTTTTGCTGCAGGTTTGAGGTGAACTGCTTGACGAGCGCCTCGAGGACCGCCTGCACGGTGCCCTCGCCCATCGAGGCGGCCTTGCCGGTGACGTTGGCGTTCACATCGACCTCTCCGCCCCCGCTGCCGACCGTGATCGTCGCCGTGCCGTCGGCGTTGCTCTGGCCGCCGGCCTCCTTGGCCTGGGCCTTCAGGACCGCGCGCTTCGATCCGGCGTCCTGCTCGATGATCTCGACCGGGCCGGAGAACGTCATGGCCATCGAGCCCATGTTCACGTCGATCTCGGCCTTGGCCTTGCTCTCGCTCTCGGCGGAGACGATCTTGGCGCCGGGGACGCACGGAATGAGCTTGTTGACGTCCGAGACGATGGCCCAGGCCGCGTCGGGATCCGAGACGTTGAACGACTCCTTCAGCTGGGGCACAGCTCCCACTCCCTTCGAATCGATTGCTCCTAGTCGACGTACCCGTGTGGCATATCGACAATCTGCACCGGCGGGCGCGCGGCATCACTTCAGCTTGAACGCCTTGATCCGGTCGGCGTAGCCGTCGGCGTCACGCGCGTAGACGCCGTACGCGAGCGCCTGGACCATGCTGAGCAGCGCCGTGTGCGAGCGCACGTACGCGGGGCTGTTGGAGGAGTAGTACAGCCGGATCTGGGCGAGCTTTGCGACCTCCGACAGCGTCGCATCGGTGATCGCGACCGTCCGCGCCTTGCGATGGCGCGCGAGCTTCATCGCGCGCACCACGAGCGGGTGCGGGCGCCCGGCGGACAACCCGATGACGAGCGTCTCGTCGTCGATCCGGCTCAGGCGCCCGAGCGCCTCCTGCGAGGGGCTGGCGACGATCTCGGCGCGCAGGTCCAGCAGCATGAGCAGATGGCGCAGGTAGGAGGCGAAGAACGCCATCTGATCGGTGCCGGCGACGAGTAGCCGCGACGACGTGGCGATCGCCTCGATCGCCGCCTCGACCTCGCTGCGCGACACCTTGCGCGCCGTGTCCTCGACGTTGACGTGGTCGGCCGCGAGCATCGTCTCGAACTCGTTCTGGTCCAGCGAGAACAGCGGCGCGACGAGGCCCGCCCCGGGCGGCATCGGCCGCGTCGCGTGGCGCCGGCGATATTCCTCGCGCGCGGACTGCTGGAGCTCGGGATAGCCCTCGAAGCCGAGCGCCTGGGCAAAGCGAACGACGGTGCTCGAGGAGGTGTTCGCGCGCCGCGCCAGCTCCTCGGCGGTCTGGAAGGCGACCTCGTCGAGGTGGTCGACGATGTACTGTGCGACGTCCTTCTGCGAGCGCGAGAAGTCGTCGAAGCGCGCCTGGATATACGTGGAGAGCGATTCGGGAGTCGTCGTGGGCGTCGCGGATCGCTTCATCGGCGACGACCTGTTTCGACGGCCGGTGCCCGGTTTCCTTTCGGGTCGTGAGGCGCCGGTACGCCCGGCCGGAAGCTCGGCAGAGCTTTGGGATGGGTGTACCGGTGAACCGAGCGCGCCCGGCGGGGTCACACCGGGCGCGCGCTACCGAGAGTGGAGGGGCGGCGGGGGATATGGGCCGAACCGGCTCTCGGCGGGTTCTGGCCCCCGTATTCCCGTCGCCGCCGCGCTCAAACCTCATTCCAGGTTCACGGCGCGTTGGCGCGCTGGTCGTAGCGGCGCAGCGCCGGCCGGCGGCCCTCGCCGCCCGTCAGGAGCGCGTGCCCGTCGCGCGACAGCGCGAGCGCCTCGCCCTGGCCCTCGCGCAGCAGATCGGCCTGGGCGACGCACGGGCGCCGGCGCAGCGCAGCCGCGACCGCCTCCCCCGCGCGGCGGCGCCAGATCAGCGCGCGGTCGTACGTGCGCAGCGCGATCGTCCCGCCGTCGGCGGATACATCGCCGGCGGTCACCGCGGCGCCGGCGCCGAGCGCGAGCGTGCCCGCGTGCCGCAGCGTGGCGACCTGCCGCGGCGACGGGAGCCGGGTCACGTAGATCCGCGCGTCGCCGCCGAAGCTCTTGGCGACGATGACGATCGTGGCGCTCGCGTCGTCGAAGAGCAGCGCCTCGGCGTCGCGCGCGCCGTCGGGGTAGCGCAGCACGTGGCGGGCAGCGACCGCGACGCCCGACGCCCGACGCTCGGGCACGCGGTAGACGACGACGTGCGGGCGCGCCGCGAGGTTGTCCCCGATGTCGCCGACGAGCAGGCTGCCGCCCGGCCCGGTCGCGATGTCCTCCCAGTCGACGTTCTCGGCACCGCTCACGCTCACCTCCGCGACCGTCCGGCCCGCCGCCGTGACGGCGAGCAGCCGCGCGGCGTCGCCGGAGTCGTTGTGCGTCCAGAGCACGCCCGGGCGCGACGGCGACCGCGCCAGCCCGGACAGCTCGGCGGCGGCCGGGGCGCGCACGCGCCCGGTCACACGGACGCGTAGCGGCGCCGCGCAGAGGCCCGGCGCGCGCGGGGCGGATGCCCGCCTCGCCGTCGCGTCCGGCTCGGTGCGCGCGCCGGCGGGCGGCCCGGCGCCACAGCCGGCGAGCAGCGCGCTGCCGGCGACGGCCGCCGCGAGCGCGGGCGGGACTGGCCACAGCCCACGCTGGGCGATCATTATGCGCGTGCGGGGTCGAGCAGATCTCGCCGCGGGGCAGTAGCTCAGTTGGTCAGAGCAGCCGACTCATAATCGGTACGACGGAGGTTCGAGTCCTCCCTGCCCCATCCCGTCGCGACCTTCGCGCCCGCGCGGACCATCTCCTCGAGCGCGCGATCGCCGTCTCCCTCCTCGACGTCGACGGCCGCGACGGCGTCGGCGAGCACGGTCGTCTCGAAGCCCGCGGCGAGCGCGTCGAGCACCGTCGCCTTGACGCAGACGTCTGTCGCCAGGCCGCCGACGAGCACGTGCCTGACGCCCGCGTCGCGCAGCAGGTCGGTGAGGTTCGTGGCGTCGAAGCCCGAGTAGGCGTCGGCCTCCTGCCGCGTGCCCTTCTCGACGACGGGTCCCTCGAGCGCGGCGATCGCCGGGTGCAGCTCGGCGCCGTGCGTGCCGGCGATGCAGTGCGGCGGCCAGGGCCCGCCCTGGTCGGCGAACGAGCAGTGGTCGGGCGTGTGGGCGTCGCGCGTCTTGACGACGAGGTCGACGCCGCGAGCGGCCCGCACGAGCGGCTCGACGACGGCGTCGCCGTCGGGCACGCCGAGCGCGCCGCCGGGCAGGAAGTCGTGCTGGACGTCGACGGCGATGAGTGCGGTCTCGGGCATGGGGGTGGTACCTCCTTCGTGGTCTGCGACCAGCCGCGCGCACAGGTCGCGCAGGCGCGGCGAGCGCACGAGCGGCCCCAGGCCGTCGCGCTCGACGCGTGCGCGCTCGCGCGCCGCGTGCTCGCGATCGGCCGCGAGGTCCGGGGCGCGCGCCGTGCGCGCGCAGTCGCGCATGACCTCGGTCAGCAGCGCACTGCCCGGCGCCGGCTCGTCGGCCAGATGCAGGACGTGCGTTCCGTCCGGGCGGCGGGTGACCTGGTGCGCGCCCGGGTCGGTCGCCTTGCCCGGCGAGAGCTTCATCGGGTAGCGCAGCGCGAGCTCGCCGCGCTCGGGCTGCTCGACGAGCTTGTAGATGGCGCTGATCGCCTCGCCGCTGCGCAGGCGCGTGCCGACGCCGAACGCGTCCGCGGGGACGCCGGCCTCGACGAAGGCGGCGATCTGCTCGGCGTCGAGGTCGCCGCTGAGCAGGATCTGCGCCTCGCTGAGCCCGGCCTCGTCGAGCAGCTCGCGTGCGCGCGCCGCGAGCGCGGCATGGTCGCCGGAGTCGATCCGGATCGCCTTCAGCCGGGCGCCGGTCAGGCGCTGGGCGCCGATCGCCCTGCGAACGCCCTCGATCGGGTCGTAGGTGTCGACGAGCAGCGTCGCCCCGGCCGGCCGCGCGCGCAGCTGGTCGCAGAAGACGTCGAGCTCGCCGTCGGGGCCGCGCTCCATGACCTTCTGGTGCGCCATCGTCCCGGTTGCCGGGATGCCGAGGTCGCGCGCGGCGGCGGTCGTCGCCGTCCCGGCGAAGCCGGCGAGGTATGCGGCGCGCGCGGCGGCGTGCGCGGCTCCGAGCCCGTCGAGGCGGCGCATCGAGAAGTCCCAGACCGGCCGGCCGGCCGCCGCGCGCACGATCTCGGTGGCGTTCGTCGCGACGCGGACCGAGTAGTTCATCGCCGCCAGCAGCGGCGACTCGACGAGCGTCGCCTCCAGGCGACGCGCGGTGACCCGCAGCAGCGGCGTGCCGCCCGGCACGATGGTCCCCTCGCGCGGCGCCCAGATCGCGCCGCCGAAGCGCAGGCGCGCGAAGCGCTCGAGCACCGGCTCGTCGAAGGTCGTCGCGTCGTACTCGGCAAGCCAGCGCAGGTCGGCGTCGTCGAAGCGCATCCGCTCGAGGAACGCCAACGACTCCTCCACCCCGGCGATCGTCATCGCGTCCTCGCGGCGCGCGGTGAGCTCGAACGTCACGAGGTCGTCGGCCGCGCCCTCGTGGAGGTAGTCGGCGGCCATCGTGAGGCAGTACAGGTCGGTGAGCAGCGCGTCGCGTGGGACCATCGTCTTGGGCGGTGTCTCGCCTGGGCGCCCGTTTTGGGCGGTTCGACCAGAACTACCGTTCAGCATACCACCCGCCGCCCGCGCCCAACCGCGCGGCTACTTGACGCGCTCGACGGCGCGCGCCAGCTCGCCGACGGAGAACACGCCCTCGAAGCGGGCCGCGACCTTGCCGCGGCGGTCGATCACGAACGCCCACGGCTCGGTCGGCAGGCGCCACTTGAGCACCTGCGGGCGAAACGGCTTGCCGGGGTCGTTGTCCTGGTAGATCTCCTGCTGGATGAACGCCACGCCCTTGCCGTTCTCGGCGCGCACCTGCTCGGCGATGTCGACGACCGGGCCGCACGTACGCGACTGGCAGAGCGCCGGCGTGGCGAACAGCAGCACGACGGGCTTCTTGCCCACGACGTCCGCGAAGTCGGTGTCGAGCATCTCGGGCGGGGGCGGCACCCGCGTGGAGAGCTTGGTCAGGTCGCCGCCGACGTCGGCGCCCGTCAGCGTGTGGACGCGGATCGCGCGCTCGCCCACGTCCGGCGGGCCGCCCTTGCGCCCGACGGGCAGCGCGGCCACCGGATCGGCGACGACGAGGCGCCCGTCGAGCCGGACGAGGCCGATCGCCATGTGCGGCCCGCGAGATCCGTAGACGGCCTCGGCAACGTAGAACGTGTCGCCGCTCGCGAGGTCCGACGCCGTCTGGCGGCTCTGGTACTCCGGGGCGACCGCGAGCGACTCCTTGCGCGCCGGGAACGGGCCGCGCAGCTCGGTTCCGTCGGGCTTGGACGTATAGACCGCGACCTCCGAGACGTCGATCTGCTTGTTCGCGCGGTCGACGATCGCAAAGCCGAGGCGGTTGCGCCCGACGCGCTGGCCGCTGAAGCTCGAGACGGTGAGGATCGCCCCCTTCGGCAGGTCGGCGACGAGCTCGCTCATCGTCTTGCCCTTGGCCGGCGGGAAGGCGGCCGGGGCGGCGGCCATCGGTCGCGGCGGCGCCGGCGCGCTGCCGCCCTCGTCCGAGCCGCCGCACGCCGACAGGGCCACGACCGTCGCCAGCAACGACAGGAGCAAGCGGACTGCCATCCGGCTGGACTCTAGGCGCTCGCATGATTGGATTGCGCCGGTGGAAGGGCGCGCCGCGATCGTGACCGGAGCATCGAGCGGCATCGGCCTGGCGATCGCGCGTATGCTCGCCGAGGAGGGGCATGCGGTCACGCTCGTCGCGCGCCGCCCGCGCAAGCTCGAGGCCGCCTACGAGGAGCTGCGCGCGGCCGGCCTCGAGGTCCAGCGCGTGGCGGCGAACGTCGGCGACGAGGACGACGTGGTCCGAGCGGTCGGCGCCCACCGCGACGCGTACGACCGGCTCGACGTGCTCGTCAACAACGCGGGGGTCGGAATCGGCGCGCCGATCGGCGAGCTCGACACGAAGCGGATGGACCTTCAGATCGCCACGAACCTGCGCTCGATCCCGCTGTTCTACCGCGAGTCGCTGCCGATGCTGGCCGCGGCCGGCGCCGAGCACCGCCGCGCGCTCGTCGTCAACACGGCGTCGATCGCCGGCAAGTCGGGCCAGGCCTGGCTGAGCATCTACTCCGCGACGAAGTTCGGGGTCGTCGGCTTCACCCAGGCGATGAACAAGGAGCTCAGCGGCCAGGGGATCAGGTCGACCGCGCTGTGTCCGGGCTTCGTGGACACCGCGATGACGGACTTCGTCAAGGAGCACGTCCCGCCCGAGCAGATGATCCAGACCGCCGACATCGTCGCGGCGGTCCGGATGCTCCTGTCGCTCGGACCGGGCTGCCTCGTGCCCGAGATCGTCTTCGAGCGCCCGGGCGTGGGCTGACGAGCTACCTACCGCCCGGCAGGTCCGATCCGGCCGCGTCGAGGTCGAACGCGGGCTCGGAGCCGTCCTCCCCGGCGACCGGCTCGCGCCCGAAGTCGTCTGGCAGCACGAGCGTCTCCTCGAAGAGCCACTCCAGGCCGGTGACCTCGGCCTCGCGGGCGCGCCGCTCGCGCGCCGTCGCCATGTGCTCCTCGATCGCGCGGCCGAGGTCGATGTGCTCCCCGCCGGTGACGCGCAGGCGCCGGCGGCGCGGCTCGACCGGCTCCTCCGGCTCGGCGATCGTCTCCTCGCGGCGCCGTGCCTCGGCCGCCGCCTGATGCTCGGCGATCGCCTCGGCGAGCATGCTCGGGGGCGGCGGGGCCAGGCTGGCCTCGATCTCGCGCCGCAGGATCTGGACCTCGTACTCGGTCGCCGGGCGGACGATCCGCCGTCCGGCGACGCCGGTGAACGTGTCCCAGGCCTCGGGGAACGAGCAGACGCTCGTGCGCCCGCCCGCGCGGTGGGCGGCGAGCATCGGGCAGGCGCCGCCGGCGCCGCTGAAGGCGCCGGTGATCACGGTGTTGTGCTGCAGGCCGACGAGCATCGCCCGGCGAGTGCGTTCGGGCAGGACGTCGATCGACCGTCGAAGCTCTGCGACCGCTTGTTCGCGAGGCGTTGTCATAGGGTTCTCTCTCCGTTCGTCGGGGCTCGGCCACCGTAGGGCAGGCCGTCGGCTGCGGCAACCGAAGTCCTGTCACTGAAAGGTATCTTGCAGGTGAAGCTGGGCGTCCACATCGGCTACTGGGGACTCGGCCTGTCGGCCGACGACCAGCGCGAGATCGTCCGGGAGGCCGAGCGGCTGGGCTACGACTCGGTGTGGGCGGCCGAGGCCTACGGCTCGGACGCCGCCACGATCCTCGGCTGGCTCGCGGGCCTGACCACGACGATCAAGCTCGGCTCGGCGATCTTCCAGATGCCGGCGCGCAGCGCGGCGATGACGGCCATGACCGCCGCGACGATCGACCAGCTGTCGGGCGGGCGGATGCTGCTCGGGATCGGCTCCTCGGGGCCGCAGGTCGCCGAGGGCTGGCACGGCCAGCGCTTCGCCCGCCAGATCCAGCGCACGCGCGAGTACGTGGCGGTCGTGCGCAAGGCGCTCGCGCGCGAGCGGCTGCACTTCGAGGGCGAGACCATCAGGCTGCCGTTGCCGGACGGGCCGGGCAAGGCGCTGAAGCTGACGATCGCGCCCGTCCAGGAGCGCATCCCGATCTACCTCGCCGCGATCGGGCCGAACAACACGCGCCTGGCCGGCGAGATCGCCGACGGGTGGATCCCGACGCTCTTCTCCCCCGAGCACGTCGCCGCGCTGCGACCGCTGCTCGAGGAGGGTGCCGCCCGCGTCGGGCGCTCGCTGGAGGGCTTCGACGTCGCGCCGCAGGTCAACGCCCTCGTGACCGACGACATCGCCGCCGGGCGCGACGCGATGCGGCCGTTCCTCGCGCTCTACGTCGGCGGGATGGGCTCGCGCGAGCAGAACTTCTACAACGCGCTCGTGCGGCGCTACGGCTTCGAGGACGCGGCGCACCGCGTGCAGGACCTCTACCTCGAGGGAAGGCGCGAGGACGCGATGGCCGCGCTGCCCGACGAGCTGATCGACGCCGTCTCGCTGTGCGGGCCGCGCGAGCACGTCCGCGAGCGCCTGGCGGTCTACCGCGAAGCCGGCGTCGGGACGCTCGGCGTCAGCCCGCTGGCGTTCACGAAGGGCGACCGGCTCGAGCAGCTGCGGCTGATCGCGGAGCTCGCCGCCTGAGCCACCTGCGGCTCCTGCTCGGGGCGTTCGGCGACGCGGGGCACGCGTTTCCGATCATCGCGCTCGGCCGCGCACTCGCCGGCCGCGGCCACGACGTCACGCTGCAGACCTGGCGGCGCTGGCAGGAGGACGTCGAGCGCGAGGGGATGCGCTTCTCGCCGGCGCCCGAGTACCACGTCTTTCCCACCCGCGAGCGTCCGCTGTCGCCCTACCAGGCGGTCGAGCGCGCGACCCGCGAGACCATGCGGCTCGTCGCCGACATGGCGCCCGGTGCGGTCGTCGCCGACGTCCTCACGCTCGCTCCGGCGCTGGCCGCCGAGCTTCAGGGCGTGCCGGTGGTCACCGTCGTCCCCCACCTCGACCCGCGCCTGCCGCCGGGCAGCGCGCCCTATTCCTGCGGCGCGCGCCTGCCGCGCACGCGCGCGGGGCGCATGCTGTGGCGCGGCGTCGATCCGCTCCTGCGCCACGGGCTGGCGCTCGGGCGCCGCCAGCTCAACGAGACGCGGCGGCGGCTCGACTTGCCGCCGCTCGCGCGCGTCGACGGCGGAATCAGCGAGGCGCTCGCGCTCGTCGCGACGTTCCCCCAGCTCGAGTATCCCCGCGCGTGGCCGCCGAGCACGCACGTCGTCGGCCCGCTCATCTGGGAGCCGTCGGCGCCCGACGTCGAGCTGCCGCCGGGCGACGACCCGCTCGTGCTGGTCGCCCCCTCGACGTCGCAGGATCCCGGCCAGACGCTGCTGCGCGCGGCCCTCGAGGGCCTGTCCGGGCTGCCCGTGCGGGTGCTCGCGTCGGCCAACCGGCAGCTTCGGCCGGTCGCGGTGCCCGCGAACGCGCGGCTCGTCGACTGGGTCTCCTACTCGCGCACGATGCCGAGCTGCGACCTCGTCGTCTGCCACGGCGGCCACGGCACGGTGGCCCGGGCGCTTGCCAGCGGCTGCGCCGTCGTGATCGTGCCCGCGGCCGGCGATATGAACGAGAACGCCGCCCGCGCGGACTGGGCGGGCGTCGGCGTGCGTCTGCCGGCGCGGCTCGTCGGCGCGCGCGCCCTCGAGCTCGCCGTCGGCCGCGCACTCGCGCGCCCGCAGC
>DASZOA010000162.1:0-5274 GCA_035551055.1 Solirubrobacteraceae bacterium | reverse complement strand
CCACGCCGCCCGCCCGCGCCGTCCCACCGCTCGAAGCTCTACGCGAGGCTGTCGAGCACCGGCTGTCCGAGATCGAGCGCGGTGGCCAGCCCCTGCGTCGCGGCCCAGTCGTTCTCGAACGTCGGGTCGACCGCCCGCCGGCCCTCGCCGCTCAGGAACGCCAGGCCGAGCCGCAGCCGCTCGAGCGGCGGCGCCCGGCGCGTCTACGGCGCGCGCCGGCCGCGGCGGGCAAGGCGACTCACCGCCGCCCCGCACGCGCCGGTCGCTGCGCTTCGATCCTGCGCAGGCGCCGCTCGCGCTCGACGGCCGGGTCGGGCACGGGCACGGCGTCCAGAAGCGCCCGGGTGTAGGGGTGACGCGGGCGGCAGAAGACGTCCTCGACCGCGCCCTGCTCGACGAGCCTGCCGTCCCGCATCACTGCCACGCGGTCCGACGTGCGCCGCACGAGCGACAGGTCGTGCGCGATCAGCAGGTAGGAGAGGCGCAGCTCGCGCTGCAGGTCGTCGAGCAGCCGCAGGACCTGCACGCGGATCGAGACGTCGAGCGACGACACCGGCTCGTCGAGCACCAGCAGCCGCGGGTGTGGCGCGATCGCGCGGGCGATCGCGACCCGCTGGCGCTCTCCACCGCTCAGCTCGCGCGGGTAGCGCCGCGCATGCGTCGCCGGCAGGCCGACGAGCTCCAGCAGCTCGCCGACCCGCCGGCGCGCCTCCGCGGCCGAGCGCGCGACGCGGTGGAAGCGCAGCGGCTCGGCGATGAGGCGCTCCACCTGCATGCGGGGGTTGAGCGACTCGTAGGGGTCCTGGAAGACGATCTGCATCTCGCGCCGCAGCCGCCGCAGGTCGTTACGGCCGCAGTCGCGCAGGTCGGCGCCCCCGAAGATGACTCGCCCGGCGGTCGGCTCGGTCAGCCGCAGGATGCAGCGCGCGGCCGTCGACTTGCCGGCTCCCGACTCGCCCACGAGCCCGAGCGTCTCGCCCTCGCCCAGCTCGAACGAGACGTCGTCGACCGCGCGCAGCGTGCGGCGCGCGCGCCGCAGCACCCCGCGCGCGACCGCGAAGTCCTTGACGAGGCCGTCGACGATCAGCAGTTGCGACGACGCGGCGCGGGAGCTCGCCGGCGGCAGCGGCCGGCGCGGCTCGTCGATGCGCGGAACCGAGCCGACGAGGACCTTCGTGTACGGATGCGACGGCGCGGCGTAGACGCCGTCGACCGGCCCTTCCTCCAGCACGCGCCCGTCGGACATCACCACGAGGCGCTCGGCGAACCCGGCGAGCAGCGCCATGTCGTGGGTGATGAAGAGCACCGCCATGCCCAGCTCCTGCGCTCGGGCCAGCAGCAGGTCGACGATCTGCGCCTGCACCCGCACGTCGAGCGCGGTCGTCGGCTCGTCGGCGATCAGCAGATCCGGCTCGCACGACAGCGCCATCGCGAGCATCGCGCGCTGGCGCATGCCGCCCGAGAAGCGGTGCGGGTGCTCGTCGACGTTGCTGGCCGGTGACGGGATGCCGACGCTGGTCAGCAGCTCGACGGCGCGTCGGCGCGCGGCGCGCCGGTCCACCGGCCGGTGCGTCGTGATCGCCTCGATGATCTGCTCGCCGACCGTCATCGCCGGGTTCAGCGAGCCGAGCGGGTTCTGGAAGACCATCGCCATGCGCTCGCCGCGCAGCCGCCGGCGGTCGTGGGCGGGCATGCGCAGCAGGTCGGCGCCGTCGAAGCGAAGCTCGCCGGTCACGCGGGCGGGCGGCCGGATCAGGCCCATCACGCTCAGCGCCGTGACCGACTTGCCCGAGCCGGACCCTCCGACCAGTCCGACGCGCTCGCCGCGGCCGACGGTCAGGCTCGCGCCGTCGACCGCGCGCACGGGCCGGCCGGCGCCGGGGAAGCGAACCTGCAGATCGCGTACCTCGAGCAGCGGCGGCGCGCTCATCGCAGCGACGGGTCGAGCACGTCGCGCAGGCCGTCGCCGAGCAGGTTGAACCCGAGCCCGGCGATCGTGATCGCCAGTCCCGGGTAGAGCATCAGCTCGGGCTCGACCGCGAGGTAGGCCCTGGCCTCGTTGAGCATCGCCCCCCATTCCGCCGTGGGAGGGGAGACCCCCAGGCCGAGGAACGAGAGCGCCGCCAGCGACAGCAGCAGCCGCCCGCTCTGGAGCGTGGCGAGCACGACCACCGGGCCGATGAGGTTGGGCAGGACATGGCGCAGCGCGACGGTGCGCCGGGGCAGCCCCAGGGCGCGCGCCGACTCGACGTACGGCCGCTCCTTGATCCCCAGCACCTGCCCGCGCACGATCCGCGCGTACTCCACCCACCAGATCGAGGTCATCGCCAGCGCCAGGTTCAGCAGCCCCGGGCCGAGGAAGCCCGTGACCGCGAGCGCCAGCAGCAGCGCCGGGAACGCGAGCAGCACGTCGACCACCCGCATGATCAGCCCGTCGACGAGGCCGCCGAGGAAGCCGGACACCAGCCCCACGACCGTGCCGATGAGCAGGATCGTCGTCCCGATCGCCAGCGTGGTGAGCAGCGACACCCGCGCGCCGTAGAGCACGCGCGTCAGCTCGTCGCGTCCGAGGTGGTCGGTGCCGAGCGGATGGGCGAGGCTCGGCGAGGCGAAGCGCTCGCTGGTGTTCTGGACGTCGGGGTCGTAGGGGGTCAGCAGCGGCGCGGCGAGCGCCGCGACGACGAGCACGGCGAGGATCAGCAGGCCGACGGCGGCGGTCCGGTCGCGCACGAGGCGGCGCAGCAGCGAGCCGCTCGCGCCGAGCGCAGGCGTGCCGGGGCCGAGGTCCACGGGGTGCACGCTCATGCTGCCGTCCTTGCGGGCCCGCTCAGCGTCACGCGCGGGTCCAGCCACAGGTAGACGAGGTCGACCACGAGGTTGATCAGCAGGAACACCGTCCCGGCGAACACCACGAATCCCTGCAGCACGGGGTAGTCGCGCGCCCCGATCGCCTCCACCACGAAGCGACCGATCCCCGGCCAGACGAAGACGACCTCGATGATCGCCGAGTAGGCGAGCAGGAACCCGAGCATCAGCCCGATCTGGGTGACGACCGCGCTCAGCGAGTTGCGCAGCGCGTGGCGCACCATCACCGCGCGCTCGGGGAGCCCCTTCGCCCGCGCCGTCAGGATGTAGTCCTCGCCGAGCACCTCGAGCAGGCTCGAGCGCGCCAGCCGGGCCAGGATCGCCGCCTCGCCGATGCCCAGCGCGAGCGCCGGCAGCACGAGGTGGTCGAGGCCGCCGCGCCCGATCGCCGGCAGCAGGCCGAGCTTCACCGAGAACACGATGATCAGCACGAAGGCCAGCCAGAAGCTCGGCACCGAGGCGGCGAGGATCGCGCCGCCGCGCGTCAGCTGGTCGAGCGCGCTGTTACGCCACACCGCGGCGACGACCGCGACCGGGATCGCGATCACGATGGCGATCGCGCCCGCCGCGAGCGTGATCTCGAGCGTGGCCGGGAAGCGCTGCAGCAGCTCCCGGGTGACCGGTGCGCCGGTGGCGATCGAGGTCCCGAGGTCGCCGGTCACAGCGCCGCCGAGCCAGTCCAGGTACTGCTCGACCGGTGGGTCGTCGAGTCCGAGGCGCGCGCGAATGGCGGCCAGCTCCTCGGCGGTCGGCTGACGGCCGTGGATTCGGACGAACGCCGTCTGTGCGGGATCGCCGGGCGTCAGCCGGCTGAGCGCGAAGGCGAGCAGCGTGATGCCGAGCCAGATCGGCGGGAGGTACAGCAGCCGCCGCGCGATGTACCCGCCGGTCGACGTCAGCTGCGCCCGACCGTGTTGTAGCGCTGGTGCAGCTCCGCGGCCGCCGGCTCGAACCCCTCGACGTCGTCCGCGGTCGCGTACAGCCCGTGGATCCCGGCGAGCGGCAGCACGGTGGCCGTGTCGGCGATCAGGATCTGCAGCGCCTGGGCCGTGAGGCGCTTGGCCTCCTCGGGGTCGGGGGTCGCGAGCGCGCGGCTGATCACACGGTCGTAGCGCTGCCCCGGCGAGAACAGCGCGTGGTAGCCCTCGGTGCTGCCGCTCACGTCC
This sequence comes from Solirubrobacteraceae bacterium, assembly GCA_035551055.1. GTDB lineage: Bacteria > Actinomycetota > Thermoleophilia > Solirubrobacterales > Solirubrobacteraceae > CADCVQ01. The sequence goes on along the minus strand of DASZOA010000162.1, from coordinate 1,243 downwards.
TCGGTCGTGAACAGCAGCGCGGGGAAGAACGTCGGGCTGGCGTTGTTCTGGCCACCCTGCTCGAGCCACAGGTCGCCGCGACCCGCGTTCAGGCGGTCGGCGTACGCCGCGTTGTCGCTGATCCTGACGATCTCCACGTCGATGCCGACCTCGCGCAGCTGGGCCTGCAGCAGCTCCGGCACCGGGCCGTGGACGCTCGCGTCCGGGAAGCCGTTGATGAGGCTGAGCTGGAGCTCGTGACCGCCCTTGCGCCGAGCGCCCCCGTCCGCCGCCGCCCAGCCGGCCTCGTCGAGCAGCCGCTGCGCGCGCTGCGGGTCATGGGTGTAGCCGTCGATCGCCCGGACGTTCTCCTCGCCGAGCAGCTGGGGCGGCACGAGCGTCTGCGCGTCCGCCGCCACCCCTTCGAAGCCGGCCCGGATGATCGCGTCGCGATCGATCCCGTAGCCGATCGCGCGCCGCACACCGACGTCGCGCAGGGCCGGGTGACCGCTGTCGGTGCCGTTGAGGTACACCGCCTCGTAGGCCCCTACCGGCCCCTGCTCGACCTTCAGGTCGCCGCTGTTGCGGATCATCTCGACGGCGGCCTGCGGCAGGTCGTGGATGATCGCCACGTCGCCGGCCTGGAGGGCGAGGCGGCGGGAGTTCGGGTCGGGGATGAAGCGGAAGGTGAGCTCCTCGAGCCGCGCCTTCTCGCCCCAGTAGTCGTCGTAGCGGCGCACGACGACGTCCTGCCGCGGGCGATAGCGCACGAAGCGGAAGGGTCCGGTGCCGATCCGCTCATCGGCGGGATCGGTTGCCGGCGCGAGGATGCCGAAGCTCGGGTGCACGGTCTGCTCGGGCAGGCGCGAATTCTCGACGCCCGGCGTGATCTCGACGGTGTGGTCGTCGACGACCTTCGTGGAGTCCTCGGTGATCTTCATCAATCCGCCGCCCTGCTCGGCGATGCGGTCGAACGTGTGCTTGACCGCCTCGGCCGTGAACGGGCGCCCGTTGTGGAACGTGACGTTGCGGCGCAGGGAGAAGCGCCACGTGTTGGGCTCCTTGAAGCTCCACTCGGTCGCCAGCGCGGGCACGAGGCCGTACTCGGGGGTCATCCTGATCAGCGTCTCGAAGACGCCGGCGTCGAGCGGATACTGCGCGACGTTCGCCTCGACGCCCTCGGTCGTGAACAGCAGCGCGGGGAAGAACGTCGGGCTGGCGTTGTTCTGGCCACCCTGCTCGAGCCACAGGTCGCCGCGACCCG
>DASZOA010000161.1:0-2326 GCA_035551055.1 Solirubrobacteraceae bacterium | reverse complement strand
GACAGCGGGTCCATGCAGGCCGGAGTGTAGTCAAGGACGGTATGCGAGAAGCGCCCACCCAAGGCCGAAGGTCGCGCCGGCGTCCGGAGGCTCCGGCCGGTCGCGCTGCATGCACGCCGCGCATCGCACGTCGCACCGCCTTCGCGAGAAACGCAGGGTCGGATCGCGCTCGGCGGCGATGCGGCCGGCAAGGCGTGGCAGGACGACACGTCTTGTACTGCACTGGGCCTGGCACCCCAATACAGGGCCCCGAGAACTGCGCGGTTCGCTGCGGCGTCGGGGGTAGAGCGGGTGGCGTGACCCCGGCGGTTCGGTCCGGTGCTTGTGAGAGTCCTATGCGCCCGTGATGATGGGCGAGCAAGGACACGCGATGACGCGACGCAGGCACACCCCGGAGCAGGTCATCCGCAAGCTGCGCGAGGCCGACCGCATGTTGGCCGAGGGCAAGACGACCGTCGAGGTCGCGCGGTACTTGGAGGTCAGCGAGAACACGTATCACCGCTGGCGCAACCAGTACGGTGGGATGAAGGCCGACGACGCCAAGCGCCTGAAGGAGCTTGAGCGCGAGAACCAGCGGTTGAAGCGGATCGTCGCCGATCAGGCGCTGAACATCGATGCGCTGAAGGAGGTCGCGAAGGGAAACTGGTGAGCCCGGCCCGCCGGCGCCAAGCGGTCGCGATGCTGCGCGACCGTCTCGGCGTCAGCGAGCGCCGGGCGTGCCGGTATGTCGGCCAGCACCGCTCGACGCAGCGGCGCGAGCCGCTGGTCGCCGGTGACGATCAGGCGTTGCGGGCGGCGTTGCGCGCGTTTGCCGCCAAGCGGCCGCGGTGGGGGTACCGGCGCGCGCACCACCAGCTCGTGCAGGAGGGCTGGGAGGTCAACCGCAAGCGCGTGCAGCGCGTGTGGCGTGAGGAGGGCCTGCGCGTGCCGCGGACGCGGCGGCGCAAGCGAGCGGTCGGCGAGGGCCCGGACGGCCGCGACGTCAACGCCACCATGCGCGACGATGTGTGGGCGCTGGACTTCCAGGCCGACCAGACCTCAGACGGCCGGCCGGTCCGGATGGTCAATGTCATCGACGAGCACACACGCGAGGCGCTGGTCATGCACGCCGCCCGCTCGATCGGCGCCGACGAGGTCGTCGGCGCGCTCGAGGCGCTCGTCGCCGCGCGCGGACGCGCCCCGCGGTTTGTGCGGATGGACAACGGGCCGGAGCTGACCTCGCACGCGTTGCGCGACTGGTGTCGCTTCAGCACCGCCGGCAGCGTGTTCATTGAGCCCGGCTGCCCATGGCAGAACCCGTTCGTGGAGTCCTTCCACGCCCGCGTACGCGACGAGCTGCTCAACGGCGAGCAGTTCGCGTGTCTCGCTGAAGCCCGGGTGCTCATCGACGACTGGCGCGAGGACTACAACCACCGCCGACCGCACTCCGCGCTGGGGATGCAAGCCCCGGTCGCGTTCGCCGCCGCCTGCACGCCCGAGGCCGCCGGCGCCTGACCGCAGCCGCGCGCGGACGCAAGCACGCCGCTAAGGCTCGCCCTCCGGGCTCGCCTTCGCGACGAGCTTCCGTCCGACCGGCCTCCTAGCGTGCCCGGCGCTACGACCACTCGACTCTCGCAGTCAATGGACCGAAGAACGGGGTCCCTCCACTCGCCCATCAGCCACCTTCCATAAGGGAACGTCAACCGGAACCGTGCACGATGTCGCCGGGCCTCGGCCTTGACGGCGTGCGAGGCGCGGGGTCGGGTGGTCAGGGTGTGATCAGCGCTTCGATTGCCGTCGCGGCGGCGGCGGCGCCGGGCATTGCCTGTATTTCGGCGGCGACCTCGCGTGCCGCGGTTTTGAGGCGGTCGTCGGTGATGAGCTGTTCGAGGCCGTCGAGAAGCGTGATGGTGTCGGGCGTTTGGCTGCCGATGACGCGGGCGACGCCCCGGCGTGCGCAGGCGTTGCTCATCCGGGCCTGGCTGGGGGCGCCTTGGGGCAGGAGAAGGAGCGGCACCCCGCCGGCAAGTGCTGCGAGCACGGTGCCGGCGCCGCCGTGGCAGACCGCGAGGCTGCAGCGCTCGAGCACGGTGGGTAGCGACAGCCAGCGCTCCACATGGACGCGCTGGGGCGACAGCGCCGTTAGCCGCGCCGTCAGCACGGGGTCAGAAGTCGTGACGACTGCGTCGAGGCCGCGGGCGAGAAGGGCCCGAACAGCTGCCGTGATGAGCTGCGGTCTGGGTTGGTACAGCGCGACGGTGCCGAAGCTCACGTATGCGAGCGGGCGCTGTGATGCGGCTGCCAGGTGGTCGCGGCCATCCGGCAGGGCCGGTGTCTGCGGGCGGAT
>DASZOA010000160.1:0-3270 GCA_035551055.1 Solirubrobacteraceae bacterium | reverse complement strand
TGCGACTCGACCTTGAACGCCACGACCCAGCCGTCGCCGACGTCGATCGCGCCCGCGTTCTCGCCCGGGCCGAGCGCCAGCCGCGGGCCCTCGGTCGGCAGCGAGCGCAGCAGCTTCCTAGAGTGCTTGTAGGCGCAGTGCTCGCTCCACATCAGTGAGAAGACGGCGAGCTCCACCTCGTGGGGCTCGCGGCCGATCTGCTCGACGATGAGCTCGTACTCGCCCCCCGTCAGCCCGAGGGCGACGGCCTGCTCAAGCGTGGGCATGGGCGATCGAGGTGAAGATCCTCAGCCCGTCGTCGGAGCCCGACAGCGGGTCGGCGGCGTGCTCGGGGTGGGGCATGAGCCCGAGCACGTTGCCCGCCTCGTTGCGCACGCCGGCGATGTCCTCGAGCGAGCCGTTGGGGTTGTGCCCCGGGGCGTAGCGCAGGACGACCTGCCCCTGTGCGTGCATCGACTCGAGCTGCTCGGGCGGCGCGTAGTAGCGGCCGCTCGTGTGCTTGACGGGAACCGAGATGCGCTCGCCTGCCGTCAGCTCGCCGGTGAACGACGTGCCGGCCTCGACGCCCTCGAGCTCGACCTGGCGGCAGCGGAAGCGCAGGTGGTCGTTGGGCAGCAGCGCGCCCGGCAGCAGCCCCGCCTCGCAGAGCACCTGAAAGCCGTTGCAGATGCCGAGCACGAGCCCGCCGCCGCGTGAGAAGCGGATGACGGACTCCATGACCGGCGAGAAGCGCGCGATCGCGCCGACGCGCAGGTAGTCGCCGTAGGAGAACCCGCCCGGCACGACGACCGCCTCGACGCCGTGCAGGTCGGGGTCGCGGTGCCACAGCAGCTGCGCCGACGCACCCGGCACGCGCTCGCAGGCGTGCACCGCGTCGACCTCGTCGCACGAGCCCGGAAAGCGGACGACCCCGAAGCGCATGCGCCTAGCCGCTCGCCGCCGCGGCGCGCATCACGCCGGCTCGACGATCTCGTAATCCTCGATCAGCGGGTTGGCGAGCAGCTTCTCGCACATCTCCGGAAGCCGGCTCGCGTCGTCGATGTCGAGCTCGATCAGCCGGCCGACGTGGACGTTGGCGACGCCCTCGAAGCCGAGCGCCGGCAGCGCCCGCTCGACCGCCACGCCCTGCGGGTCGAGGATGCCCTCCTTCGGGCGGACGAGCACCCGCGCGCGCATCAGGCCACCTGCTGCAGCCAGGCTCCGAACGGCCGGCCGGTGATCCTCTCGTAGGCCTCGACGTAGCGCCGGCGTGTGCCGGCGACGACGTCGTCGGGGATCGCCGGCGCCGGCGGCTTCTTGTCCCAGCCGGTGCCGGCCGCCCAGTCGCGCACGTACTGCTTGTCGAAGCTCGGCTGCGCGCGCCCGACCTCGTAGGTGTCGGCCGGCCAGAAGCGCGACGAGTCGGGCGTCAGCACCTCGTCGCCGACGCGCAGCACGCCGTCGGCGTCGCGGCCGAACTCGAACTTCGTGTCGGCGAGGATGACGCCGCGCGCGGCGGCATGCTCGGCGGCGAAGGAGTACAGCGCGATCGACAGGTCGCGCAGCTGCTCCATCGTCGCGTGATCGCCGACGATCTCGGCGGCGCGATCGAAGTCGATCGTCTCGTCGTGGCCGACCTCGGCCTTCGTGGAGGGGGTGAAGATCGGATCGGGCAGCCGCTCGGACTCACGCAGTCCCTCGGGCAGGGTGATCCCGGCGACGGCGCGCGTCGCCAGGTAGTCCTTCCAGCCCGAGCCGGTGAGGTAGCCGCGCACGACGCACTCGACGGGCAGCATCTCGAGCTTGGCGACCGCCAGCGCGCGCCCGCGCGCCTCGTCGGGGACGCCCTCGATCGCCGACAGCAGGTGGTTGGGCACGATCTGCGCCGTCTGCTCGAACCAGAAGACCGACAGCGCGGTGAGCACCTTGCCCTTGTCGGGGATCGGCGTGGGGTGGACGACGTCGTAGGTGGAGATCCGGTCGCTGGCGACCATGAGCAGGCGGTCGCCGAGGTCGTACATCTCCCTGACCTTGCCCGAGGCGACGAGCGGCAGGTCGGCGAGCGCGGTCGTCACGGGGCGTCAGGCTAGCAATGGATCCGGTCGGTCCCGGGTCCGCTCGGGCGGCGAATCGCGGGCAGCGGGTAGGTGTTGCGGCAGCAGACCGTTCACGACGGAAGGAACCCGCATGTCCAGTCGCAGCATCCTCGTGGCCGCGCTCGCCGCGAGCATCCTGGTCGGCGCGCCGCTCGCGTTCGCCGACACGAGAGATCCGATCCGCGAGGGCATCCGCAACCCGAGCAGCGGCGATGCCCAGCGCGAGACGCAGATCATCGCCCGCACGGGCAGGGACACCTACGGCACCCGCCAATCGAACCTCGGCGCCGGCGGAGGCGCGATCTACGGCTGCCGCTCGTCGCTCGACGTGAGCTCGGCCGCGGCGGTCGCCGATCCCGAGAAGAGCACGCCCTGCCTGCGCGTCAACAACCTGCGCGGCGGCAAGGCGTTCGACCTCGTGTCCGACGAGGGCCGGCTCGTCGGCGTCATCCAGGCCGGCAACAGCATCACGACGCCGAGGCCGGGGGTGGCGCCGTTCGTCACGAACGCGACGAGCGTCGCCGTCGGGCTGAACGCCGACCGCGTCGACGGCCTCGGCGCGAGCGAGATCATCGCGCAGGCGACGCAGGCGGCCCGTTCGGCAGGCGGCGGCGGCGCCGCCGGCGGCGCCTGCCCGGCGAACACGAGCCTCGTCGGCGGCGGCTGCATCGAGAACGCGCCGCGCGCCGCCGCGAGCTACGCCGACGCCGCCGCGGCCTGCGGCGGTGCGGGGCGCCGGCTCGTCCCGCCGGACGTGCTGCTGCACGCGCGCACGCTCGAGGGCATCGATCTCGGCGCGGGCGAGATGAGCGCCGACATCACGGTCGAATCGGTCGTGCCCGTGACGAGCACGATCACCCGCGGCTACACGACCGTCAGCGACGCGGGCGCCATCGGCTCGAACGCGCTGACCGCGACGGCGCCGTTCCGCTGCATCACCGGCTGACGCGGCGGGACGGACGGATCGCTGCGACGAGCGGCGCAAGGGCGGCGGGCCTGCGGGCCCGCCGCCCGCGTCCGCGCGCTCGCGCCCGGCGGGACCGCCGGTGGCCGAGCTACGTGTCGCGCCGGCGATCGCGCAGGATCCAGAACAGCGTGGCCTCGGCGACGCCGAGGTTGCGCCAGCCGGTGATCGGCGTGTCGTCGAGCAGGAGCGTCTCGCCCGCGGTGAGGACGGGGCGGCCGGTGTCGAGCA
>DASZOA010000159.1:0-3561 GCA_035551055.1 Solirubrobacteraceae bacterium | reverse complement strand
CACCGAGACTCGTCGCCCCGACCGCATGGGAGGCCCGCCGTGGGCGGCATGACATCAGGCGTTCGCCGTGGCCGCTGAGCGCCCGTTCTGGCGCGAGTCGCTGGCTCCCTACGAGGGCGCGCACCTCGGCCGCAGCATCCTCGACGTCGCCACGTCGGTCGTGCCGTTCTTGGCGCTGGCGGTGCTCATGTACCTGGCGCTCGACGTGTCGTATGTGCTGACGCTCGCGCTCGCGATCCCGGCATCGGGGTTCCTCGTGCGCACGTACATCGTCTTCCATGACTGCACGCACGGCTCGTTTCTGCCGTCCAAGCGCGCGAACACTTGGCTGGGCACCGCGCTCGGGCTGCTGCTGTTCGCGACCTTCACCGCGTGGCGCCACAACCACGCCGTCCATCACGCGACGGCCGGTGACCTGGACCGCCGCGGCGTCGGCGATGTCGTGACGAAGAGCGGCGCCGAGTATGCGGCGATGACGCCGGGCCAACGGCTTGGCTACCGGCTGTATCGCAACCCGCTGGTCATGTTCGGCCTTGGGCCGATCCTCGCGATGATCGTGCAGGCACGCCTGGTCTCGCGAAGCATGCGGCCGCGCATCAGGCGCGCGATCATCGCCACGAATGTCGCGCTGGCCGCGCTCATCGCCGCGCTATGCCTGTTGATCGGCTGGCAGGCCTACCTGCTCGTGCAGTTCCCGCTCGTGCTGCTCGCGGGCGGGACCGGCATCTGGTTGTTCTACGTCCAGCACCAGTTCGAGGACGTCTACTGGGAGACCGGCGAGCACTGGAGCTATGCCGACGCGGCGCTGCGCGGCAGCTCGTATCTCAAGCTGCCCACGGTGCTGCAGTTCTTCACCGGCAACATCGGCCTGCACCACGTTCACCACCTCAGCGCACGGATTCCGAACTACAACCTGCAGCGCGCGCACGACGCCAACCCGATCTTCCACGACGTCCCGACGCTCACGCTCGCCGACGGCATCCGCGCCGTCCGCCTGAAGCTCTACGACGAAGAGCAGCAGCGGATGGTCACGTTCGCGCAGGCGCGCGTCCACGCGGCCTGAGCGCGGCTTACGGCGCCGACGCCGCTCCGAGCGCGCCCGTCGCGGGTTGTACGCTGCGCCCCCACCCCGACTGGGAGCTCGACGTCATGCGCACTCGAATGGTCTGCCTGGAGGACGGCATCACGTCTTGCGGCTTTCGCAAGATGGCGGCCTTCGTCGCGCAGCTGCAGCCGGGCACCGAGTCCTGCTACATCTCCACCGAGCGCTACCGCAGCGTTCGCACCGCCGTGCGCGGGATGGGCGACAAGGCGGTGATCGGCGACGAGCAGGTCGACGAGATGGCCCAGGGCCTGAAGGACTCCGACCTCATCGGCTTCTCGTCGATGACCGGCTACGCGGAGCTGACGCGCCGTCTGATCCGGCGCATCCGCGAGCTCAACCCGTCCGTGTACATGATCTGGGGCGGCATCCACCCGATCATCCAGCCCGAGGACGCGATCCTCGCCGACGTCGACGCGATCTGCACCGGCGAGGGCGAGTTCGCCTTCGAGGAGTTCCTCGACGCCTTCAAGGACGGCCGCGACCACACGCACACGAAGAACTTCTGGTTCAAGCCCGACGGCCACGGCGCGGGCAACGGCAACGGCGACCAGCTCATCAAGAACCACTTCCTGCCGCTCATGTCGCCCACGGAGATGGAGCGGCTGCCGTTTCCGCAGTACGGAGCCGACAGCGAGCGGATCTACCTGCCGGGCCGGGGCTTCGTGAGGATGGGCGTCGAGGACTACCTGCTCAACGACGGCCTGGGCTACACCACGCTGTGGTCGATCGGCTGCCCCTTTCACTGCAGCTATTGCGGCAACACGAAGTTCATCGCCAACGACAAGAAGTACAAGCGCATCCGCCACCCGAGCGCGCGCTACATGGTCGACCAGGTCAAGGACGCGCGCGCCCGCTTCCCGCACCTCAGCCAGGTCTCGTTCCACGACGACTCGTTCATGGCGATCCCCTACGGGCAGCTCGAGGAGTTCGCCGAGCTGTGGCACGACGAGCTCGGGCTGCCGTTCGCCGTCTACGGCGTGATCCCCAACTACGTGCGCCAGGACAAGTTCGAGCTGCTCTCGTGGGCGGGGATGAACCGCATCCGGATGGGGATCCAGTCGGGCTCGAAGGACATGCTCGACTTCTACCGGCGCCCCACGCCGCCGGAGAAGATCCTCAACGCGGGACGCGTGATCGCGTCGTTTGCGCCGAAGTACCACATCCCGGCGGCCTACGACATCATCATGGACAACCCGATCGAGACCCGGGACGACGTCAAGGCGACGCTGCAGCTGCTGTACGAGATGGACCGCCCGTTCACGCTGTTCATCTACTCGCTGAAGGTCATCCCGAACACGGGTCTCGAGGCGGCGATGCGCGAGCGCGGCGTCGACCTCGACGAGATCGACGAGTCCTACCTGGCGATCCCGCCGCGCGCGGCGAACCTCATGCTGTACCTGATCGCGCTGTGGCGCCCGCCGCGGTGGCTGTGGAACCGGCTGATGGGCCACGTGCGCGCGTCGAGCGAGCCGCAGCGGCTCTATCCGCGCCTGGGCCTGGTCCTGCGGACGATGTACCTGACCAAGCGCGTGCTCTCGCACCTGCGCGTCATGGACTTCTCGATCACGCCGGGCAAGACGGGCTACTACGCCTGGAAGCTCGGGCTCGTCGGGCTGTGGCAGCGGCGCTTCACGCGCCGGCCGCCGCGCCCGTCGCGCACGAAGAAGCAGCCCGAGGTCAAGGTCGGCGTGCAGGTCATCTCGCCCGACGGCATCCGCAACGAGTAGCGCGCGCAGGTCTCGGGCGCGGTCAGTCGGGCACGACGATCCGGTCGAGCCCCGGCTCGGCCGGCGGGAACTGCGGGTCCATCGCCTCGAGCGTGTCGGCGATCGTCCGCGCGATGACGAGGTTGCGAAACCACTTCCTGTCGGCGGGCACGACGTACCAGGGCGCGTACGCGGTCGACGTCGCGTTGACGGCGTCCTCGAACGCGCGCTGGTAGTCGTCCCAGAACGCACGCTCCTTGAGGTCGTTGGAGGAGAACTTCCAATGCTTGCTGGGGTCCTCCAGGCGCGCCTCCAGCCGGCGCTTCTGCTCGTCCTTGGAGATGTGCAGGAAGAACTTCAGGACGACGACGTTCTCGCGCGCGAGCGCGCGCTCGAAGTCGCAGATCGCGTCGTAGCGCGCGCGCCACACCGGCTCGGGCACGAGGCCCTTGACCCGCACCACGAGCACGTCCTCGTAGTGTGAGCGGTTGAAGATCGTGATCATCCCGTGCGGCGGCGTGCGCAGGTGATAGCGCCACAGGAAGTCGTGAGCGGTCTCCTCCGCGCTCGGCGCCTTGAACGACCACACGCGGCAGCCCTGCGGGTTGACCCCGCGGAAGACGTGCTTGATCGCGCCGTCCTTGCCGCCGGTGTCCATGGCCTGCAGCACGATCAGCAGGCTCCGGCGCTGCTCGGCGAACAGGCGCGCCTGCAGCTCGGCGATCCGCGCGCGGTGCGCGGAGAGCTCGC